>JAQVVB010000255.1 GCA_028699215.1 Sphaerochaeta sp.
TGCGTTCCTCGGTTACAGAGACCCCTGAGGCAACTGCATCGTAGGCACCATTGGAGAGGCCTGCGAAGATACCTTCCCATGCAACGTTGCGGATGGTGATTTCAACTCCACTGATCTTGGCGATCTCATTGACCAGATCGATTTCAAATCCTACTACATCGCCGTTCTCATCGACAAATTCGAGAGGAGGCCATGCACAATTGGCAGCAAATACATAGGAAGGTACAGTAGATGCTTCTTTTTGCCCTGCAGCAGCAAGGAATGATGTGGTGACAATCAACAGTATACAAGCAAGAACGGTTAGTTTTTTCATGAATCGTACTCCTTAAGATATACGAAATATTGCATACTTATGCAAGCATTGTCAAGAATGAAAGAATAAATATACAATAAATAGAGAAGAAACGTATAAAAAAGGGGAACCGAAGTCCCCCATATCAATATCATTCTGGTTTTACAGAAGATTCCACTTAGCCTTCAATGCATTGAAAGAACCATCAGCAATAGCCAACTCCAGCCCCTTGTTTATGAGGGACAACAATTCAGTATTTCCTTTCTTCACTGCAATCGCAATATCTTCTTGAGTGAAAGGCTCGCCTGCAACAGTCAATTTACTCTTGTAATTCTCATTGGCAAGTACGAAATCACTTGCAATGAGGGAATCGCATACTGCCGCATCGACATTCCCATTCAGCAAGTCTTCAATGGCAAGACCAATGTCATCATACGCTCGTTTTACTACAGGATAGTCTTCAAGCGCGAAGTCTCCGGTAGTGCCGATCTGCACCCCGATTTTCTTTCCTTCAAGATCTTGCATACCTTTGATTGTATCGCTGTCTGAAGTGCGAACGATCACGATTTGTCCTGCTTTAAGGATGGTAGTGGAGAAGTCCATGGAATTCTTTCTTTCTTCAGTAACCGTAACGCCTGAGGCAACTCCATCATATGCACCGTTTGCAAGGCCTGCGAAAATGGTGTCCCATGGGATGTTCTTTACCGTCATGGTCACTCCTACCTTCTCTGCGATCAGAGGAATCAGCTCGACTTCAAAGCCTGTCAGTTCGCCGTTGTCGACAAATTCAAGGGGAGGCCAAGTGGCGTCGGATGCAAAAACATATCCGTCGTCCTTTTGTTCTTTCTTACATCCAATAAAAGTGATGCTGAAGGCAACAAGCAATACAGCGAGAAGGGTAATGGTTCTTTTCATAGCTCTAAAAATCCTTATATTTAGTATTTGGCGCGATAAACTAAACGATGATGCTCCCTCGTAGATAAAAAGTCAATATAACTCAAAGGGAGGTAAAATATCCTGTAGTGATCAAACCGATGATCAATCCCAGCAACGCTCCACCCAAGACCTGGCTGAATGAGTGGCCCAACATGGTCTTGAGATTCTCGGGAGTGAATTCCCCTTCTCGGTGAATATCGCTGAGTAGGCGGCTCCATTCATTGATGACCTCAGCCTGTTTCCCTGCTTCCCTGCGAACTCCCATCGCATCATGGATTACGATCATGGCAAAGGTTATGGCTATGGCAAAATACACAGACCCAACACCATAGGTGAGTGATATGCTGGTAACTAGAGCAATTACACCTGCAGTATGGCTAGAAGGCATGCTACCCGTGCTGTGGAGAAGCTTCCAATCAAACTTATGTTCAAAAATTGCATTTATGAAAGGTTTCAAAAACTGAGCAATAAAAACTGAACTAGCAGCTGCAATAAACGGGGCATTGTGGAGAATATCGTTGTTCATGAGCAAACAGTATCCATTTTTGCTCCCTTACGCAAGAATATATCTTGCCTTACGTATGAGAAACTTGCTATACCTTCCTTTAACGGGAGTTCATGAATGGAATTTACTAAGGAAAAAACAGATGCTATACAGTTCTGGGTACTGAATTTCTCCTCATTCATTGCTCAATTAACCATTGCAATGGTTAATTTGGCTATGGTCTACCATCTTCGGAACTCCTTTGCCCTTTCTGCTGATAAAATTGGTATCGCCACCTCCATCAGCACCACGACATATTTGGTTTTTTGTATTGCAGGATCCTCCTACACCACGCATTTCAGGCCAAGAAATCTCGTTGAAATTTCGATTGCGGGTATGGCCCTTTCTGTAGGTGTCTTTGCTTCCACCTCGCATTTGGGTGTTGCCTATGTTTCTCTTGCCTTCTATGGCTCTTTTATGAGTTTGCTCTGGCCTCAGATAGAAGGCTGGTTCTCCCGAGGGAAAGAGGGGAAACAACTCAATCATGTTACCAATGCCTTTAATTTTTCCTGGTCCTTTGGCGTTGGTATTTCCTCCTATCTGGCAGGTTTGCTGGTGGAGAGATCCACTACGCTTCCCTTCTGGGTAGGTCTTGGGCTTTTCGGTGTGGTTTTCCTTTTGATTTATCTCAGTTCTGTTTTGGTTCCCGGCATCCGTGCCGTAGAGAGCGAACATAAGGACAATAAGACACATAGCAGGACCGACAGCAGTACGAATCTCAGGTTCTATTGTTGGATCGGTATCATCATACTCTATACGGGAATGAGCGTAATCCTTACCATTTTCCCTCTATACGCACAAGATGTCCTGAAAATCAGTGAAAGCACTACAGGACTGCTGTTGTTGGTCCGCGGCTTCACCACCTGTATCAGTTTTCTGCTTCTGGGAAAGACTGGTTTTTGGCAATTCAAGAAACGTTACATATTCTTGGTGCAAGGATTATTTGCACTATCATGTCTTTTGGCAATTGGATTTACTTCCCTGATTTCCTATGCCTTGTTCTTTTTCCTGTTTGGAATTCTTTTTGCTGCAGCATACGACCAAAGTATGTTTCATGGGGCAAGTGGAAGCATCAATCGGTCACAGCGCATGATCATCCATGAAGTGCTTTTAACCGTAGGAACGATTCTAGGAGCGGTTTTAGGTGGGTACATCTATGAAGTGTTCTCTTTCTCCATGGTCTTGAGACTCATTGGAAGCGCAACACTCATCATCCTCGCTCTTGAGATGTCTGTTGCATTTGTAATGCAACTACGTCAGAAACAAGTTGTTGTCGAATAACCGTACTGTAAAGGTTTTACATACAACCACACTCTCGTATACAATAGGAACATCTTTGAATAAGGAGTCACATATGGGCAAGACCCTAACGGAAAAAATTCTCTCCGCTCACCTTATGGAGGGTAATCTGGAAACCGGTACCTCAATCGGTATACGCATAGATCAGACACTCACCCAAGATGCGACTGGAACCATGGCATACCTGCAGTTTGAAGCCATGGGCCTTGAATGCGTGAAGAATGAGCTTGCTGTAAGTTATGTCGATCATAATACCATTCAGGTCGGATTTGAGAACGCTGATGATCATCATTATTTACAGACTGTAGCGGCCAGTAAAGGAGTGATTTACTCCCGACCCGGAAATGGTATTTGTCACCAGGTCCATCTGGAACGCTTTGGGAAACCGGGAAAAACCCTTTTGGGCAGTGACAGTCACACTCCTACTGGTGGCGGCCTTGGTATGATTGCCATTGGAGCAGGAGGCTTGGATGTTGCGGTTGCCATGGCCGGTGGGGCTTTTCATATCATCAGCCCGAAAGTGATTGAAATCAGGCTTCATGGAAAACTCAGACCTTGGGTATCGGCAAAAGACGTCATCCTTGCGGTTTTGGAACGTTTTTCAGTCAAAGGAAATGTAAATTGTGTATTTGAATATACTGGGGAAGGCGTAAAGAGCCTTCAAGTACCGGAACGGGCAACCATTTGCAATATGGGTGCTGAGTGCGGAGTAACCACCTCACTTTTTCCTTCTGACGAGAATACCAGGGCATTTTTGAAAGCACAAAACAGAGAACAAGACTATAGTGCCTTATCTGCTGATGAGGATGCAGTATATGACGGGTTGTATGAAATCGATCTTTCCTCTTTGGATGTTCGATGTGCTTGTCCTCATTCTCCGGGGAATATCGTTAAAGTCAAAGAGCTTGCTGGGAAGAAAGTGGATCAGGTTCTTATTGGTTCCTGCACCAACAGCAGCTATTCCGACATGAAGAAAGTTGCTGATATCCTGCATGGTCATACGGTTCATCCTTCTGTAAGCCTAGGGATCGCCCCTGGGAGCAGAGAGGTG
>JAQVVB010000256.1 GCA_028699215.1 Sphaerochaeta sp.
CGATATGTTGATCAACCATCTGACATTGCAGGACGAAGGCTACCAGACCATGGCGAGAATCCTTTTGAATAACGGATATATGGAACATCCTGTCAAATACTTCTCTTTCATCAAGAAGGTGGTGATAAACGGTGTGCCATTTGATGTAGATGTGGATATCCTTGCCGGCATGTATGGGGGGACAAGAAAGGGAAAACGCAGCCAACATGTTCAAGGACTAAAGGCCATGAAGGCAACCGGCGGGGATTTTGCTTTCAAGTTTGAACCGCGCCAAGTCAAATTGGAGGCACCAAGACCTGATGGTGCAATCGATATTGCTCGGGTTAACGTTGTCGCTCTCGTCCCGTATTTTGTCATGAAAACTGCTGCCATGGGGAGAGGCAAGGCGAAGGATGCCTACGATCTCTATTTCTTGATCAAGCAGTATCCAGGTGGTGCCAAGCAACTGGCGCTTGAATTCTCCGGTTTTTCCGAAACTCCTACAGTTCGTGAAATGAAAGAAAAACTGTCGGATAAATTTGCCTCAGTTGATCATGCCGGCCCGGTTGATGTTGCGAATTTCATGGATATGTCGAATGAGCAGGAGATCAATATGATCCGCCGGGACGCTTTTGAACAAGTCCAGGCATTGCTGTCGTGGATCTGACTGGCTCACCATATCTTTGAAGTGGTTCATGAATTCGCCACCTGCCGATACTTCATGACCACATCGACGCCATCCGGCTTGATGCCAACTGGGCCCGGATTCGCGAGCAGATTGTCACTCGGACGTACAAACTCAAGCCGATGCTCCGATAGGAAATACCCAAGGACAACGGAGGGGTACGGCTGCTTGGGATACCGATTGCTTTTAATCAAGTTAAATTCCACATTTGGGGGTGCAGACAAAATCTTGGAATAACTTACCAAGTTGAAGTGGTCTTCTGTGTTCAGTTATAACAGCATTAAAATTTATCCAGCTGTTGGATAAATACTTCTGCATTCCAAAGGTTTATTGAGAATTGTTCGTTTACTGGTATGAATCGCCTTACATCTTCTCTGGCTTCCTGCCAGTCGATGCTCTTTATTTTTTGGTATAGTGCATCATGCAGATATGTCCTGTCAATGTGAACCTTTGTATTTTTAAAAGGTCCTGATTGATGCAAAGCCTCTTCAAGATAGGGATAATTCACAGCAGCCCTTCGAGCTGTATACCAGATAAAATCATACCAATCTCGTCCTTTAACATAACTCCTGCATAACAATGCATGGATTTTTCCTGCAAACAGGGTGGCAGGATCTTGTACAGAAATTGGTGATAGATAAGGGAAATCCATATATTTCATTTCATACTGGCCGCCTGATGGAGGGTTTGTATCAATCTTCTATTTGATTCTGATTTTCCCAAGCATCGATGTTTTTCCTGCATAACGTAGCTGTAGGATTTTTCCAATAGCCTTATCCTTGAGAAATGCAAGTCTGACTGAAGATTCTGTTTCATGCCTATCAGTCACTTCCATTTGATAGCCGAAGGAGACCACATCGGCTGCTACTTTTTCAAGATATTCTTGCCACGCGAAATCTGGATTTGGGTCTAGGAGCGTGAAATCCAAATCTTCGCTAAATCGATTGAGTCCGTGAAAAATACGGAGACAAGTTCCCCCTTGAAATGCTGCTTGAGTGAAGAAATCGGTTTTTCCCAATGAAGCAAGAATTATTTCCTGGGTTATTTCACGCAGGGCTTGCAACTCTTCAATCTCCGAAGATGGGGAATATGTTTCCAGTTTTTGCTCAATCATTCTTACACTCATAGGAATAGCTCCTTCTTTAATCCTTCCAGAAACCTGGTCACTCGGCGGTTTGTATAATTTCCTTCCAATTCAAGAAAATCAGCCTCGGTAATCTCTTGTAAGGCTTCTCTATCGATTCGCAGGGATTCTACGAGTGGACGACTTGAAACCCAATTACATCTATGTAGATACACATAATCGGCAATTGCTTTTAAAGGTGAGGCCTGAAACCATACGTTTCCTAAGGCATCCTGTAGCCTCTCAACGCCAGCAAACAGTGTTTTCTGTGGAACCTTCTCATAGGTGAAATGCCCAATGGGTGTTATGAATTCTACCGAAGCGTGAGATGTCACTGCGGTAATTGTTCTGACCGCTTCAGGGATCCATCCACAATTACTTAGGGAGGATTCCAGGCTGATATAAGAGAGAGCAAGAATTGTCTGTGACACCGAATATAGGTTCAAAGTACTTTTTCTGTACAGAGGAGACAATGTATAGAGTCCTCTTTTTATGTGGATGATGTCACCATCAGCAATTGCTCGCTTGACCAAGGCATATCGGACATCTGCAGAACCGGGAACAAGCATGGAAATCTCGAAAGTCGTGAATGTAGGAACTGGTACATTCTCTAGAATCAGTTTTACCAATCTATTCATTCTGTATCCTCTCCCCAAAAAAGACCAATGATTTAGAAATATTAAGAAACTGTCATATTATGACAGTTTTATAGTACTTCCAATACCGCTCACTTTCAACAAGTTACTTCTTATTGCTCTCCTCTATGAAGGAATTTCTGCATCAGCATACGTATCAAGAAGAATTTCTACCTTTTCCCTATCTGTAGAAAACATGACACCTACAACAATGGGCAACTGCTCGAAACGATTCTGCTCACAGCTTTTCTGAATCAACCAACCTCTTGTGCTGCAGGATGTACAACGGTTGCATGTTCTCATATGCACCCATGCGCACGAACTTGAAGGTGGTGGCCACTCCCATGAAGAGATTGAACACCTGGTTCTTCAGATTCTTCTGCGGAAAGTCATAGAGCTTGCGTTCCTTGTAGAAACGGTGGTCATCCCGTACCACACCCCGCATACCATAAATGAGATCACGGAAGATCTTCATTCCCCCGACTCCAAGGAAGTTCACGCCTTTCTGATACTTGGCACGGGATGAGCGGTCCAGACGCAAGGCAAGATCCTCAATGAGCGCTGTCAAGTGTTCTGAATCAGGGCATTCATCGCTGATGACACCCATCGAATTCTCCTTTCCCACCCGGTCCTTGCCTTCCAAGAACTCCCGTACATTGGGAAGCTGGTTCAAACTCCCTGCTACCAGATAGCAGGTGTGCTTGCCCATCATGCTCGTTCTGTGCCCGTTGGAAAAGGTCCTGTCCAAGAACAGCTTCCAAATAGGCTTTAGGTACCGTCCCTCGATGTTCATGGCATGCACCAGAACATCACAGGTGTTCACCAAGTTCTGGTAGAAGTCCTGGAACCCATCCTTTCGGTCGCAAGGGCCTACCAACTCACAGCGTAGGCACCCTTGGCATGCTCCCTCATACGGGAAGTCATTGATGTCCACCACTTCCACTTCGTTGGGATATGCAGAGATGAAGACCTTGATCATGGCTGAGAGATTGCCATCAGTGTTCTTCTCATCAGTCAACAGTACGGTACGCAGGTCTTTCTTTTTTTCTTCTGTAGTGTTCTTCAGTTGCGGTTTGAAGGGTGGGGAACTCTCGTTTCTCAGTACACTGCTGCGGCGTATGACCACTGAACGATTGATACAGGCTTGATGAAACTCTTGCATGAAGAAACGCATGCTTGCGCGGAAATCAGCTTTGAGAAGATCGGCGTTGTCGACACTGAACCCTTCTATGAAATGCATACCCAAGTCTTCACAGGTCCCATAGAGCCATTGTTCTGCAAGATTGTCAAAGTAGTGGAAACAGCTCATTACACTGGTGGCATACTTGTCTTTGAAGATGGAATTCTTTCCCGCTTGTTTGATCAAATCAAAGAAACGGATAAGTTGCCAGGGCACCAACATGGTATATACCGGAGTGGCCCAAATAACAGCCTTGCACGCTTGGAGCAAATCAAGACTCTCTTTAAACCAAGCTTTGTCGTACTCCATGTCAGTCAGCTGTTCCCCTACATGAAGAATGGACCAGTCGATACCTGGTTCACGAGTGACCAGGTACTTTGCATATTGCAGGGTAAGGCTGTACTCACCCTTCGGACTCGCATTTATGATAACTACTTTGGTAGCTTCACTCATACCCTTTCTCCCTTGCTTGCATAGAGATGCATTGGGTATAGGGTAGGGTGGCAAAT
>JAQVVB010000257.1 GCA_028699215.1 Sphaerochaeta sp.
ATAGCAACTTCATTGCTGATTTTCTTACCCACGAACAGGATAAGGCCCTTTTCCCCTTGAAGACTTCGTTGCATCTTGCAATCCAGTCTCATCTCATGGCTTTTGCGGCACATCAGTCAATGCTTACGAACAAAGCGATCAATCTACAAGAATTTGCAGAAAATAGTAACTGAAAAGGAGTATGTCATGAAGAAATTTTTGGTGGTGGGTTTTCTATGTTTGGCTATCGGACTTTCCGGAATGTATGCCAACGGACAATCGGAGAGTACCTCTGATAGTGGCAAAAAAGTGACTTTGCAGCTTATGTATTGGGATAATGTGCAAAAGAAGGTTATCGATTCTGCCTTGGCTGAATTTGAAGCTGCAAATCCGAACATTACGGTTGAGACAAGTGTCGTTCCCTGGGCCCAGTATTGGCAGAAACTGCAGACGACGACGGTTGCCGGGAATGCTCCTGACGTGTTCTGGATGAATGTCCCGAATTTTCCCAAGTATACCTCCAATGATTTGTTGTTGAATCTTTCCCCCTATATGAAAAATTCTACGACTGATGCAAGCAATTATCCTGCTGATTTGATGAAAACCTATACGAGCAAGGGAAATGTATTTGCGATACCGGAACAGTTCGATACCATCTGCCTTGTGTACAACAAGGATATGTTTGATGCTGCCGGCATGAAATACCCTGATGCCAGCTGGGACTGGAATACCCTAAGGGATGCTGCCATCAAGCTGACAAAGTCCACCGCTACAGGCACCCAGTATGGTTTCTTGTCAGCGTATGGGAACCAAAGCGGGTATTATAACTTCATGGTTGCCAATGGTGGTTACATCATCAGCGATGACCAGAAGAAATCGGGATTCGATGATCCCAAGAGCATTCAGGCACTGCAGTTCATGGTTGATTTGATCGTAAAGGATCATTGCGCACCTACCGGACAGGAAATGGTGGAGCAGAATGATTACCTTGATCTTTTCACCTCAAGGAAGGTAGCGATGGCTACGATCGGTTCTTGGTCGGTGCCTATCGTACATGAGGCTCTTGGTGATTCTGCGGATATCGCACCACTTCCGAAGAGTCCGAATACCGGGGAACGCAAGAGTATCATACATGGGCTGTCCTGGGCCGGGTATGCCAAGACGAAGAATCCTGAAGCTACCTGGAAACTTATCCAGTTCCTGACAGACAAGGGCTTCAACGAAAGTCTTGCCAAAACTGCCATTACCATCCCTGCCTACAAGGGAATGGCTGCTGATTGGGTGAATGCCATACCCAGCTACAATTTGCAATGTTTCATAGATGCCCTCGATTATTCTTGGCCGTATCCTGTCTCTTCTGATACCAGTCAATGGGAGAGTTTTGCAACGCGTGAGATAAAGAATGCGTTCCTGGGAACGACGACGGTTACCGATGCGATGCATTCAATTGCCGACCAGATGAACAAATTGTTAGCCCAGAACTAGTGTTTGATCCGATACGGGAGTTTTCTCCCGTATCGAGTCCTATGGAGGAAAAATGCCTGCAAAAGCAATGAGAACCAGTTTTATCAAAAAAGAGGGTGTCCAGGGATGGTTGATGATTCTCCCCAATACCCTTGGGCTTCTGCTTTTTTATCTTATCCCGATTGGGTGGTCCATTATCCTTTCTCTTTTCAAGTGGAATGGGCTTTCGAAGATGAAGTTCATTGGCTTCCAGAATTTTGGTCTGCTCTTTTCCGATGCTTCCTTTCTGTACTCCCTACGTAACACTTTCATCTACAGTATCGCCGTCGTTCCCCTGATCATTCTTTTCGTCTTGTGTTTCGGCGTCTTGCTTGCAAGGGATGAAATCAAGGGTGTCGCAGGGTTCAGGACGTTGTACTTCCTGCCTGTAATGACCATGCCTGTGGCTGCCGCCTTGATCTGGAAATGGTTGTTGAATTCTAGATTTGGCTTGGTCAACAAGTTCCTGGGATATCTCTCGATCCCTCCGATCAATTGGTTGACCAGTCCTGCGTACGTATTGCCTTCGGTTATCATCATCGGTATCTGGTTGGGTGTAGCCTATGACTTGATCATCATCATATCAGGAATGAAGGGAATCCCCGGAATGTATTATGAGGCGGCTGACATCGATGGTGCCTCTGGATTCAGGAAATTCTTTTCCATTACCTTGCCCTTGCTGACTCCCTCGTTGTTCTTCATCCTGATAACGCAATTGATTTCTTGTTTCCAGGTTTTCGATACCGTTTCGATTATTCTTGGGGCAGATCCCCCCGGATCCTTGTGGAATGCCGCCTGTTCCGTTGTCATGAATATTTACCAGAATGGTTTTGTCAATTTCAGGATGGGATATTCCTCGGCTCAATCCTTCATGCTGTTCTGCATTGTATTGCTGATAACGCTTGTTCAGTTCAAGGTACAAAAAAAGTGGGTGAATTATGCATAGGAGCAAAACCAATATAGCGGTCAGTTATTTCCTCATAATTTTGTTCGGCTTGGCTATGGCAACCCCGTTTGTCTGGATGATCCTCTCTTCGTTCAAGACCGAGGTCGAACTTATGCAGACTCCCCCCAGTTTCTTGCCGAGACATTACAAACTGACAAATTATCTGACAATAATGCAAAGCATACCGTTCCTGAGTTTCTATTTGCACACGATCATCATTACGGTGATACGGACCCTGGCCCAATTGGCCTTCTGCTCCATGGCGGCCTTTGCCTTTGCAAAGATGCATTTCAAGGGACAAAATATTGTCTTCATTGTTTTGCTCACGGTATTGATGGTCCCTGTACAGATGATTTTGGTCCCGGACTATATAATCATGAGGACCCTGGGACTTGTCGATTCTCTCTGGGGTGTCGCCTTGCCGGGTATGTTCAGTGCCTTTGGCATGTTTCTGTTGAGACAGTTTTACATGTCACTGCCCAATGAATTCCTGGATGCCGGCCGTATCGATGGTTGTTCTTATTTTGGGGTTTTTCGAAGATTGTACCTTCCCTTATCGAAATCTGCCTTGATCTCCCTGGTTATCTTTACTGTCATGTATTCTTGGAATGATTTTCTTTGGCCATTGATCATCAGTTCCTCCGATAACTCAAGGGTTCTTTCTGTCGGGATTGCCTTGCTTCAAGGTCAGAACAGGGTTTACTACAATGAGCTGATGGCGGGGGCAACTATGGCAACAATTCCCGTCATCCTGATTTTTGTGTTCTTCCAGAGATACTTTGTACAGGGAATTGCGCTTTCCGGGATAAAAGGATGATTTATGGCATTTGAAGGATTCCTTGGCGTTGCTTGATGGAAATGCTATGCAAAGTTGGATTTTCGTTGATGATTTCTCTATCCTATGGAAAGATGGTTGCAACATAATCGTATCCGTGAATTTGGAGGACACGCATGCTGAAGCGAGTACAGCAAGAAAAAGCAATTCAAGGGCACCAAGAGAGTTGAGCAAGATTGACATGTTTGCATCATCGACCTGACAAGAAAGGACGTCGCCGTGTTCTCTTTGCTGAATGCAATTGGGGTGGAATCTTCCAGGTATAGGGCAGAGATTTCCCGTTGAATTTTTTACAAAACGATATCCTTGGCTGCCTTTCCTTCATGTACAAGCTTTACCAAGGCTTCGACTACTGCCTTCGGGTCAGGATGTTTCCATACATTCCTTCCGATGGCGACGCCCGCGGCCCCTGCCGAGATTGCATTCTCTATGCACTCGAACAAATCCTTGAGGTCCTTGGTCTTTTCTCCGCCCAAAATGACGACTGGCTGGTAGGAGGCATCGATTACTTTCTTGAATTCCTCGCGAGTCCCCGCATAGGTGGTCTTTATGATATTGGCCCCATGGTCACATCCGATGTGAACAGCCAGGCAAAGGTTCTCCACGGTCTTGGGTGGTTCAGATCCAAAACCACCGGGAAGCATCTCGGATAAGACCGGAATGCCCCATTGCTTTCCCTCGCTTGCCAATAGGGAGAGGTTTTCGATGGTCTTCTGTTCAAAAGACGTACCGGGGAAACCCATACAGGCCACGCCATCGGCTCCTATACGCAAGACATCTTCCATGGAAAACAGCAAGGAAGGGCCCTCTGCATTGGAACCTAGCTGGGAAGTTCCGCCGTCC
>JAQVVB010000023.1 GCA_028699215.1 Sphaerochaeta sp.
GGATTGGAGCTTCAAAAGAAGACTTGGATTTTCTTGTTGATTTCTATAAACACGCTTTTGTCGGAGCTTCTTTGGATTGGGTGCAAGCAGGGATGCCTGGGAATACTGATGACATAGTTGCAAAATTCGTACCGCTGCTCAGAGGAACCTTTGATTCTGCCTTAAAACGGATGGCATTCAGCCATTAAACTGTTTTTTTTGGTGGAAAACAATTCCAGTCTTGAAGAATTGCATGCTATAGCGTACACTATTGCAAAATGCTATGTGTAAAGTGAGTGTGCCATGAGTCATAGAAGAAATAGAACTTGTAAAACGCTATCGGTGTTGTTATTGATCCTTATTGTGTCTCTTTCAAGTCTTTATGCGTATCAGTTCTCTCCTCTTGAACAGGTTTTTCAGCCATCAGGGGCTGAGAGCACAAAGACGTATACGATTGTAAATGACAGCAACGATTCCATTGCTATTAGTATTTCAGCACAAATCAGGGATCAGGATGCACAAGGAAACGAAATCAATACTCCTGCAGATGCCTATTTCTCGATTGTTCCGAATAAATTGGTGGTTCCTCCGCAGAGTAGCTGGGTTGTACGTGTTCAGTATCGTGGACCACGAACTGTCACCAACGAACTTTCCTTCCGACTGAAAGCCGAACAGATTCCCTATTCACAGGGTAAAAGTAGTACGGATAAGGGAATGTTTAATTTCTTATATATCTATACGACCAGTTTGTATGTACTTCCTTCGAAGACCGTAGAGAATGTAATGGTTAAGTCAATTGCTCCTTCTGTTGCAGAAGACGGTTCAGAAACTATGGCGGTGACTGTTACGAACGTAGGTACTGTTCACCAGCTATTGGTATCCAGTGTTCTTGAAGTCAAGGATAGTACTGGTAATTCAGTTGTGTTGCAGGGAGCTGAGGCTCTTCCTACCTTGGATGGGATGAATCTTTTGGCAAAGAAGAGTGTTACGAAACAGGTTCCTTGGCCAGAGACATTATCTAGAGCTTCAGGTGTAACGTATCAGGCAACAATTAAGTATAGCAAATAGTAGGATGAAAATCCTGCTGTTGTCCTAAAGGGCTAGATAGTATGAAGATAAAGGGGCTGGCACACGCCGTGATCTTAAGTGGTTTGCTTGTGCTTTTAGCCCTTTTTCTGTCTGCTTTCTTATGGACCTGTTTTCAAGAGGTTCCTTCTGTTGCAGAGCCAGCAAATGAAATAATTACCCCAGTTGAAAAAGTCGCGCCTCCCCCGATTCAGGAGGAAATTCCTGTTCCAAATCTTCCCCCTGAAGTTGAGAAGCAAATTTCTCCTGTGGTTGAAGAACCGGTTCCCAGCATTCCAGAACAGAGTGACGTACTTCCTCCTCCTAATCATTTATTGCGCCTTCCAGTATTCCCTAAAAAGAATGTCATTACGATTAGTGAATCACCGAAAGTCCCCAATGCTCCTACGTTTGCAAGTGTTTCAAATAAGCTCTATGTGCCTGAAGCACCCTATATGTTCGAGCCTCTGGTCCTTACTGAGGATGAGTATGATATGTTCTTCCCCTCTGAAACTGCTGACACTGCTGAGGATGATTTCTGGGCTGATTTCTTTGTTGTAGGGCAGGACGAGGTCATAGCCTATGACGACGGTAATTACTATCTTGGTTTATATGTCAATGATGAATATGTCGGAGACATAGAAGTGGAATTCGCCGGAGAGAAACAATCTCTCAACGCATCAGAACTTTCACTTTTCATCGGAGATTATGTCACCGACGACGCCTATGCACGAATTTTTGGTACGGAAGAATCTTATCTTTCCTTGGAAGAACTTATGGGGAAGGATATTGAGGCTAGGTATGATAGCGCAGCGTTTGCCATTTTCCTCACATTCAATTTGGACGACATGCCCGAAAGGACCATAAGCATCACATCAAGTTCCATAAACAGAAGAGAGCAATACGGGATGAGTGGTGCCATTACGCTCAAACCTGCAAAATTTGCTATGTCAAGTTCGCTGAGCCTGTATACGTTGTTTGACTATCCTTCTGATTTCTCAACTTTAAACAACAATCTCATCAGTCTTTCGGTTTCCAACCGTCTCTCGTTCCTTGGTATTGGATAAAACTTCTATTTCTCTCTTACTTCAAAGAGTCCATATTTTACGATGGGAACATGGAATGGATTCTATGATTTTGTCGAAACAAACCATCGATTGAGTTTTGGTAATGTTGGATCCAATTTGAACACTACCAATGTTGGCTCTTCAACCAGTTTTGGAATTGCCTTTGAAAAGAACTACTCCTATGGTACCGGTTCAGCAAAAGGAAACCAGTTCGAATATCGTATCGTCTTGGTTGAACCTTCCAATGTAACTGTTTCAATAAATGGAAAGGATGTCTACGGACCTCGATTGTTCCAAGCAGGCACCTATCGGTTGAAGGACTTTGTGTTCACACAGGGAGCAAATGTGGTCAAGATCACCATTGTTCCGGATGCTCGTCCAGAAGATGTCATTGTCAATTATGTTGATATGGGGTATGACTATCGACTGCTGGGGAAGGGTGATAGCCTCTATAATTTCAGTTTCAGTGTACCACAAGTCATTTCCGCTACTCCTTCTGCAGTGATCAACCTGCCGTATTTCAATGGGCAATATCTTTCCTATCACATGGATAAGTTTACTGCAACCTACACTCAGCAGACAGGTATTACCGATACCTTCACCTTTACTTCCGACCTTGCCATAACACCAGGATTTTTCAGTGGCACCTTGAATGGTGTTTTCGCCTCAATGATTGGAACTACTCAACTTCAGGTAACGTTGGGGTTGGATGGTTCAAAGGTTTCGCCTTCCTTTACAGGTAATCTCAGTCATCGATTTAGTGGTGCTCTGCAAAGCAGCTTAGGCTCCTTAGGTGTAGGTTTCAATTACAGCATACCGGCACGTGATACACTCTCCAGTGCCTTCCAATCGACGATAGGTGGCAACATTTCTTATTCCGGTTCTTTTACCAAAGACATCCGTTATACATTGACAGGAACCATCTCAAAGAACTCAGACAATGCAGCTCCTTCTTGGAATGCTTCTTTTTCAACAGGTTTTTCGCCCTTCAGAGGGATGTCCATCAGCGGTTCTCTATCGGCAAGCGGGTCTGCAACAGATCCGTTTAATCCAAGCTTGACCGGTCAAATTTCTGGAAGCTATTCGTTCAGTCCCAAACTGAATGCCAGTTCTTCAACCAGTGTGCAAACGAGCAATATGTTTGCTGATGTGACTACCACTACCTCGATGGGACTCGGGTATAGACCATCTGGAAATGACAGCCTGAGTCTTTCCTTGAGTGGATTGAAGCCTTCCGATCCTTTGAATCATTCACTGGTCGGAACGTGGTCTCATAGTGGTGACCTCTCTTCCTTCACGCTGAGGCAGCAGGCAACAAGCAATTATCAGCGCATGGTCACCACATTGACTGCAAATACTTCGCTTGCCTATGCTGATGGTGCATTTGCTTTAGCGAAGTCTGTAAATGATTCTTTCTTTTTGGTGAAGCCGGTAGGAGACCTCAAAAAATCAGATGTTTCTGTTGCACGTACATTGGATTCTTCTCCTACGGTTCTGTTAAGGCCTTTGGGCAGTGCACTGTATAACAACATCACCACCAACACCCGCAACAATATAGTGGTGTTCAGTACAGGGGCTACCGATTATAGTACTGGTGCATCTTTTGTCTACGAGATGACTCCTCGAAGCAGACAGTCCTTTGTTGCAAAGATTGATGTTGAACCATCCTTTACCGTAAGTGGCCTTCTTTTTCAGACCGATGGGAGTGCGTATCAACAGTACTCTTCTCCTGTATATGCCATTGAACTGAATCAAGATGGAGACGAAATCATGATCCGTAATGATGAACTCTATCTTTTTACCGACCAGGATGGACGGTTCATTCTCAGCGATGTACGACCTGGTACTTATCTATTTGATTTGAAAGTAGATGATCTTTGGTATGCTGTCAAATTCGAGGTTCCTCAAGTGGAATCGGATACAATTGGCCTTGATCGGGTACTGCTTCTTGAGGATTTCTGGGTTTCAGATCCACAATTTGAAGAGCGTATCATAGTGCAGGATGCATTCTCAGGTGAACAGATTGAAGAAGAAACCGATGTGTTTGGTTCTGAGCTGGTTACCGGCTATGATGCTTCAGTTACTCTCAATGTTATCGATCGCTTGAATGAGGAGAGTTTTTGGACGATCATCTTCCCACCGTTTGAAGAAAGCGACTGGAATTTTGAGGAGCTCGATTCCGAATATGTAACAGAAGAAGACTACTATTTTGATGAAGCTCTCTGGGATGATGTGATTAACTCTGAATCTGAAACTGAGACTGCCACACAGGTATTTACAGCAGCTCCCTAGCGGTTGATTTTTTTCTTCTCTTGACACTCAAACCCAAAAGTAAGAGTATAAAAGGCGCTATTGAGAATCTAGAAAAGGAAGTATCAACGTGCGTAGCGATATAATCAACGAAGTCTTGTCGGTTGAAGATAGAGCCCAAAAAATTGTGAGAGACGCCAGCAACCGTGCTAGAGACTACATCAGCGAAGCACAGCTAAAATCAGGAGAAATCGTTCGTTCATCCTTGAAGGAAGTGCGAGAACAGAATCATACTGAATTGCTTCAAGCAGAAGCAGATGCTCAACTTAGGCTAGCCGAATTTGAAGCCAGTCTGGATATTTCCTCTGTCTTAAGTGAACAAACCTTGGATCAAATTGCAAATCGTATTGTAGACAAAATCTGCAAAACCGATCTTATAGGTGTAGAATCAGAACAATGACACATGATGCAACATCCCTGTATGGGTTTATAAACGCAAAACTTCGGGCAAGAATTGGTCTGATGAGGCAATCTCATAGTATTGAGGATCTCTTGAAAGCCAATTCGATGGTTGAAGCGGTGTCTGTTCTCAGAGACAGTGCCTACACAGAGGTTGCCCAAGCATACGATAGGACCGGAGATCTTCAACAGATGGAACTGGTCCTACTTCATAATGAAATTGAAATGTATCGTGAGGTTGCCAAATATCTTGAAGGGAAGCCTGCAGATTTTGTATCCATGCTTCTTGGGAAAATTGAAGAAGACAACCTTAAGAACGCTATCCGTTTGTGGTATAGCAGTATCATCAGGCATCGTCCCATGCGATATCGAAGCGCCTATCTTTTCAAAGAGAAAATTCTTAGTGATATTGACTGGATCGCCTTGATCAATGCCACGAGTTGGAAAGATGTATGTAAGGCGCTTGTCCACAGTCCCTATCATGTCATCGTAAACCAGTTTTCCCAGCAACAGATTCAAGAAACTGGGTTGTTTGTATTGGAAAACAAGCTTGATCGGCAATGGTATGATCAGTTGATGGCAAGTACGAATAGATTATCCTCCACTGATAGGGAAGTTGCACAGTCAATCTTTTTGATTGACATCGATTTGAAGAATCTTTTGATGATGGTTCGCTTCGGCTGGTATCATAAGATGCAGAGTGATGTACTTGGTAGTCTCCTGTTGCCTTGGGGTAAGGTTTTCAACAGCAAGGAAGTTCATATGTATGTCAATGCTTCTGCAGAAACCCGTGATCCTTTTACCATTATCGATAGGTTCTATCCTGGGCTGGGAAGCATGGTGCACCAGGTTGCAGAAGAAAAGAAGGGGAGTGTTCATCCTGATGAACTGGTTGCCTTGCAGAATCTTCGAATCGAAGGATATCTTCATCAGAGAAGACAGGCAGTGTATCATAAGACCCTTGCTTCCGACCCTTTCACCATCGGGGTTTCCTTGGCGTATTTCTTTCTCTACAAAGAGGAAAATTCTATGATTAAAGCAATACTTAATGGCAAATATTACGGATATGACGAGGATTACATCAGGGGGGTGTTAGCATGAACTTGTTTACAAGGCCGATGAAACTGCTTACGGCTGTGGTTCTTGAACAAATGAGTGACTCTGTGGTCAAGGCTTTGCTGGAGATGGGTGTGATGGACTTTGTCCACATCAATAAGCTAGAACCGCAACAAATGGAAAAACTCAGTTCAAGGCCTAGTTCAGTAAGTCGTGTTGCACTTGAAGACATGCGTCACCGTGTAGAGGCTATGCTCAACCAAGGTCATATACAACTTCCTTCAAATGATATCCTTGATGTTAAAAACCTTGAAAAACCTGATTTGGACGCGTATAAAGCAACGCTTGATGCGCTTGGTAGAAAACTTCTCACGCTGAAAGAAGAGCAGAAAGAAAGCAATCAACAACTCCTGGGATTTGAAGAGATGAGAAGGTATATCACTGAAAACAAAGGTGAATACCTTGATCTGAGGGTTGGTGAGATAACGCATGGGTCTGCTGAAGACCTAGCTTCCAAACTTGCAACGTTTGGTGGTGTGTTGGAAAAGGGCAATAAAGAGGGGAGGTATATCACACTCACCTTGCGTCGTGATGTTTCCCAAGTTTCTCCATTGATGGACAAATTTGGTTGGGTTGAAACCAGTGATCCCGATCAACAAAAAGAAGCGGTTGTAGTGGTTTCCCAGCGGCTTGAGGAAGAGTTCCACAAAGCGACGACCAAGCGTGGACAGATAGAAGAACAAGTCTATGCCATCGTAAAGGAAGAAAGCCCACACCTCTTTGCAATTTGGGGTAATTTGAGGCTCAATGAACTCTGTGACCAGATCCGGTCCTACTTTTCCTATACCCGCAATACCACGCTCTTTTCAGGTTGGGTTCCTGCAGATCAATCAGAAGCAGTTACCAATGCTATTTTCCAGTCCAGTGATGGACAGTGTGTCATCGAATGGACTGAAGCAACCCAAGTTCCTCGAGAAGAAGTTCCCGTTGCAATCACTTCTCCAAAGGTGCTTGCTCCTTTTCAACGAATCGTCAACAATTACAGCACTCCTGAATATGGATCGATCAATCCCACTATTTTTGTGATGTTGGCATACCTGAGTATGTTTGGACTGATGTTTGCTGATGTTGGACAGGGACTGGTATTGATGCTTGTAGGCCTACTTGTAGGGCATGATTACAAGAAAAATCCTCTCAAGAGCGATGGCATGCTGAGTAGGAACCTGACTGGCTTGTTAGTCTATCTGGGGGCATCATCCATGGTCTTTGGAGTGCTTTTTGGTTCGTATTTCGGATTGAGCCTCTTTCCAGCCCTTTGGTTCAATTTTGATGCAGCGGTTGAAGGCCATGCCCAAGCAGGGGCGATTCAAAATGTATATGACATACTAGGTTTGACAGTAAAGTTTGGTATCATAATCATATATACAGGTTTATTGCTCAACTGGATCAATTTGTTCAGGAAAAAGGCCTATCTCAAGCTGATTTTGGATAAGAACGGCTTGATTGGTGGAATTCTTTTTGGTACCGGCCTTTATCTTGGGTTTGGCTTTGTCAAAACAGGGTATAAGTCGTTTCCTTCAGATTCCTGGATAGGGCCGACCCTTACCATTGCGATTGTCCTTCTGTTCTTTCGTGGGTTCATCACCTATGGCCTTTCTTTGAAAGAGGGTGGCAAAAAGGAAAGTCTTGTTTCTGTTTTTATGGAATCCTTTATGGAATGGCTTATCGATCTATTGGAAATCTTTACTGGATACTTGTCCAATACGTTGTCATTCATGCGTGTTGCCGGTCTCGGTATTGCCCATGCCAGTTTGATGATCACCTTTAAGGAATTGGCGGATATGGTCGGTGGGTTTGGTGGAGTTGTGGTATTTATTGCCGGAAATCTGCTGGTCATCGTTTTGGAAGGTTTGAGCTCAGGAATCCAATCCTTGAGGTTGAACTACTATGAATTCTTTTCTCGGTATTTCACAGGAAAAGGTGTTGCTTATGAGCCCGTTGGGTTGAAGACATCATTTTCTGCTCATAAATAGACAGTTTTTTTAGGAGGGTCAATATGACCAGTATCGCATTTAAAAAGAAAGTATCGATGACTTTTGGGGCAACTGCATTGCTGTTGCTTGCTTCAGGTTTCATTTTCGCTCCCAGTGCTTATGCCGCTACTACAGAGGCTGTAGCTTCAGCAAGCTATAACTTGGGAATTGTCTGTTTCAGCGCAGCGCTTGCCTTTGGCGTAGGTGCATTGGCCGCTGGTATGGCAATCGGTAAGGTAGGAAGTGCTGCAATGGGTGCTATCAGTGAACGTCCTGAAATCGCTTCACAGGCTTTGATCTTCATCGCACTTGCAGAAGGTCTGGTCGTTTTTGGTTTCATCACCGCATTGATGATCTTGGCAAAGGTGTAACGCATGAATTATTTTGTCATCGGTGACGAGGATACCGTACTGGGGTTCTCCCTTGTCGGCGTGTTCGGCATGCAGGCGACAAATGCCGAACAGGCAAAACAGGCTTGGGACAAGGCTCTCGATGATACGGAAAATGGAATCATCATCATTACCGACTTGGTTGCGGACATGATCCGTCCAACGGTTGACAGATATCTTTTTTCTGAATCGTTTCCTCTTGTTGTGGAGATTCCCTCTCCCCACGGAAAAGGGAAACATACAGATTTGCGGACACTGGTCAACCAAGCCATTGGGGTTTCGCTCTAGGAGGATTTTCGTATGGAAAGCTCAGACAGCCGCTTGCTCGAGGGGATTCTCTCTCAAGCGGAAAAAACTGCTCAAAAAACTGAACAAGAGGCTCAGCTTCAAGCTCAACGAATTCTTGACGAAGCAAAAGTACGTGCAAATCATGAGATTGAGCTGGAATTGAATGCTCACAAGCAAAAGTTGCAGCAAGTTGATTTGCGCCTCCAAGCGAATATGTCCAGTGCCAAGCGAAAAGCAAGCCTGAGACAGATAGATGAGAGCTATCAATCGGTTTTGCGAAGAGTCCATGAAAAGTTAAACGGTAAAACCATTGCTCCTCATCTTGCCAAATGGATTGCAGAGGCTGCAATTGGACTTGATTTAAAAGAAGCCAAAGTAGCCTTTAGTGCACAGTGTCCAGTAGATGAAGCCACCCTTAAAGAGGCTTGTGATTTGGTTAAGAATGCTACAGGTTCTGAAGTGAAACTCATCCTAGACCCCAAACCCATTAGGTCTTTAGGGGTTGTGCTTTCCTCGTTGGACGACTCTGTTTCGTTCAACAATCAGGTCGAAATCCGCCTTAGACGGTACGACCGCGTAATTAGGACTATGATTCAGGAACATACATGAAAGAGAGAATAGTCGGACAAGTCAAACGGGTAAATGGTCCCGTCATCATCCTCAAGGACGTCAACGATGCGATGATGATGGAAATGGTAAGGATCGGTGAACAGCAACTGGTAGGTGAAGTGGTGAAGCTCTATGATGGGCAAGCCACCGTACAGGTCTATGAGGATGCCACCGGTATTTGTCCTGGTGATAATGTCTATGGAAGTGGCATGAGTCTAAGTGTAGAACTCGGCCCTGGTCTCATAGGGACCATATATGATGGAATTCAACGCCCACTGGAAAAATTGATGGGTGCTTCCGGTGCGTTCATTTCACGTGGGTTGAATTTTCCGGCAGTTGATCATGAAAAGCTCTGGGCTTTCGTTCCTACGGTAGAAGTCGGTGCAATTGTGCATTGTGGGATGAAATTCGGTACGGTTGTTGAAACGGATAGAGTTTTGCACGTACTGATGATACCTCCTTCCATCGCTGAGGCTACGGTGGCCCAGATTGCAAGTGAAGGGGCCTATACTGTTGATGACATAATCGTTACGGTTGTTCTTCCTAATGGTAAGGAAGAAAAACTCACCATGTTGCAACGTTGGCCGATTAGAATACCGCGTCCGGTTGCAGAACGACTTGCTCTCAAACAGCCCTTGATCACCGGACTACGAGTCATCGATACGCTGTTTCCTCTGGCAAAAGGAGGGACTGTCGCCATTCCTGGTGGTTTCGGTACCGGAAAGACCATGACTCAGCATTCAATCGCCCAGTGGTGCGATGCAGATATCATCGTATATATAGGTTGTGGGGAACGTGGCAATGAAATGACTGATGTTCTGCGTGAATTCCCTTTGCTGGTAGATCCGAGAACAGGTCAATCCCTCATGGAACGAACCATCCTCATCGCCAATACCTCAAACATGCCTGTATCGGCACGTGAAGCAAGTATCTACACTGGCATCACCATGGCTGAATACTATCGCGATCAGGGATTCCATGTAGCCATCATGGCAGATTCAACCAGTCGCTGGGCTGAAGCGCTTCGTGAATTGAGTGGACGTATGGAAGAGATGCCTGCAGAAGAAGGATTCCCAGCGTACCTGCCAACCCGAATCGCTCAGTTCTATGAACGGGCAGGGTTTATGAAGTGTCTTTCTGGAATTGAAGGATCAGTATCCATCATTGGTGCGGTAAGCCCTCCTGGTGGAGATTTCTCTGAGCCGGTGACCCAACACACAAAGCGCTTTGTCAGATGCTTCTGGGGCCTGGATCGCAGTCTCGCAAGTAGCCGTCACTATCCTGCAATCAGTTGGTTGGATTCCTACAGTGAATATCTAGGTGATGTACGTTCTTGGTGGAATGAACATAGTGATGGGGCATGGCAGCTTCACCGTTTGGAAATTATGGAGCTGTTGCAGAAAGAGGTTCGTCTCCAACAAATTGTAAAACTTGTTGGTCCCGATGCCCTTCCTGATAGCCAGAATTTTATTCTGGAGGTCTGTGCCTTGTTTAAAACTGCTTTCTTACAGCAAAACGCCTTTGATTTGGTTGATCGCTTCTGTTCGGTTGAGAAGCAAGTGAAAATGCTCTCGGTAATTCTTGATTACTACCAGAAGGGATCGGAGGCGATAGCCAAAGGTGTGCCTATGGTCAAGATCCGTCGACTTAAAGTGGTGCAGGAAATGGCTAGGATGCGTCTTACGATAGGCAATGATGATATGGAAGCCATTGATAAGTTGCAACTTCGTCTCGAACGATCCATAGACCAGCTCGGAGGTATTTATGAGAACTAATAAAGAATCTTTGCTGGTTCAGACTGATCGACATTTGCTTTCCGGCCGTGAGTACCGGGGGGCTTCAAGAATAGATGGACCTCTCGTATATATGAGGAACACCCATGCCGTTGGATATGGCGAACTGGTCGAGGTGACATCACCGGATGGAACAAGGCGTGCAGGTCAGGTTTTGGATACCAGTGATGATGCAGTGGTTGTTCAGGTCTTTGAAGGAACGGATGGACTGACGCTTCCAGGTACCGGGATGCGGTTTATGGGAGAACCTCTCACCCTTCCTGTATCAGAACAGATGCTTGGTCGGGTCATGAATGGTTTGGGAAAGAGCAGAGATGGCTCGGCAATTCCCCATGGTGAGGCTGAACGGGATGTAAATGGTGAACCTATCAACCCTACCGCTCGGGAGTATCCTCGGGATTTCATACAGACCGGGATTTCTGTAATCGATGGCATGACCACACTGATACAGGGGCAGAAGCTGCCCATTTTCAGTGGAAATGGACTCGATCATAACCAGTTGGCTGCACAGATAGCCCGTCAAGCCAAGGTCAGAGGAAACAGCGGCGACTTCTGCATCGTTTTTGCTGCAATGGGCATCAAGTATGATGTCGCGAGGTTCTTCACTGATAGTTTCGAAGAGACAGGCGTATTGGACAATGTAGCGCTGTTTCTTTCATTAGCTGATGATCCTTCCATCGAGAGGACCATCACCCCTAAAACTGCTCTTACTCTTGCTGAGCACCTTGCATTCGATAAGGGTAAGCAGGTCTTGGTAATCATGACCGACATGACCAACTATTGTGAGTCTTTGCGAGAGATAGGTACGATGCGTGGAGAGATTCCTTCAAGAAAAGGATATCCTGGTTATCTGTATTCAAACCTGGCAGAAATTTATGAACGATCGGGCAAGATATCAGGAAGAAGTGGATCCATTACCCAACTACCGATTCTTTCCATGCCAAATGATGATATCAGTCATCCGGTTCCTGACCTTACAGGATATATCACTGAAGGTCAGATCGTCTTTGACAGAAGCATGCAGGCCCGTGGAATTTATCCTCCGATCAACTGTCTTCCTTCCTTGTCCCGTTTGATGAAAGATGGTATCGGAGAAGGTATGACTCGAGCAGATCATCCGCATTTGTCGAATCAGCTTTTTGCTTCCTACAGCCATGTCAAAGATGTCCAGAACCTTGCTTCAGTTATTGGTGAAGAAGAATTGACGACGCTTGACCATCAGTACTTGGATTTTG
Source organism: Sphaerochaeta sp. (assembly GCA_028699215.1). Taxonomy (GTDB): domain Bacteria; phylum Spirochaetota; class Spirochaetia; order Sphaerochaetales; family Sphaerochaetaceae; genus Sphaerochaeta. The sequence continues at coordinate 12,224 of JAQVVB010000023.1, forward strand.
GGTCCTTTTTTGAGAAGAAATTCGTAAATCAGGGATTTGATGAAGATCGAAGCATTGAGCAGACCTTGGATCTTGGATGGGAAGCATTGAGCAAACTGCCTTCAGAAGAGTTGCAACGGTTGACTGATGAGGAAATAGCCGAACACTACGGCAAATAGGAGGAGATGTGAATACCACACTTGCTCCTACCAGGAGCAACTTGCTGAAGTTGGCCGATGACTTGAAGTTCGCTCAATTAGGGCATGAACTGCTTGACCAGAAGCGTTCGATTCTTGTAGTTGAACTGCTTACATTGGTTGATCAGGCCGTCGATTACGAAAGCAGGGTAGAACAGGCTCTCAAAGAAGCTGAAAACTCACTCAGTGATGCCATCATGCACATGGGAAGGTTACGTGTAGGGAATCTGTCTGGAGCTGTGAATATTGACTATTCAGTTGATGTAGGGACTCGTCGGGTCATGGGTGTTTCTCTGCCCAAGGTGGACACCACCTTCACCGACCATAGTCCCTATTTCAGCAGTGAAGGCACCAGTATTCTCGCTGAGTTGTCCATCGATCGGTATCGCACTACCTTGGAACTGATGGGACGTCTTGCTGAGTTGAAGGTTTCGATCATGAGACTGGCAAAAGAAGTCAAGAAAACCATACGCAAAGTCAATGCTCTTGAAAAAATCGTCATACCGGAGAACCAACAGACCATCGATTGGATGAGAGGTCGCATTGAGGAACAGGAGAGGGAGAACTTCATTCTGCTCAAGGTGGTCAAAGATAGGATGGAACAAGCAAAAATTGCGGTGGATCCCACGATTAAGAGGATGACTGCAACCCGAGTTGATGATACGATGGAAAAAGGAGGTTCACATGGGCGTTCCGTTTAAGGATATCTTGGTTTATCTGGACGGATCTGAGAGTTCCATGACTGCAGTGATGTATGCGATCAAGCTGGCAAAGGAAAATGATGCCAAGTTGACCGCAGTTTTTGTAGTCAATACCAAAGCTCTTAGTGAACTGGTTAAAGCAGGTATATTCGTCGCAATTGAACGTGACGAATATCAGCGAGACCTACAGTCCGATGCGGACCGATATTTGCGACATGCTGCCAAATTGGCCTTGCAAAAGCATGTGGAGATTGAGACGGTCAAACTGGAAGGAACGGTACATGTTGTAGTACGGCAGTTACTCAAGGAGAAGCAGGCGGATCTGCTGATTCTTGGCGGTATTACAGATATTCGTTCTCGTCGAGAAGAATTAGCCAGTGAGACAGACAGACTGTTGCGCACGTCTCCTTGCCCCGTTTTGGTTGTAAGAGATGATGACGATATCTGGCTTGAGTTTGAAGCGTAAGGAGTAATGCATGAATTTACTGGATGTTTTAGATAAGGATTTGGTAAAAGTTCCCCTTACCAGAAGTGACAAGCAAGGAATCATCACTGAGCTTGTTGAGGTGGTGGCAAAAGCCAAAGGGTACACTACTGTACAGTATGAAGCGGTTCTGGACGCTGTCCTTGATCGCGAAAGTCTAGGTTCCACCGGTATCGGAAATGGAATTGCTATTCCCCACGCTAAGACCGATGTCATGGACCATGTCACCATGGTGGTGGGTATCAGCCGTTTTCCAGTAGATTTTGCTTCTCCTGATGGGCAGAAAAGCAGAATTTTTTTCTTGGTTCTTGCTCCTTCATCGGAGGCTTCAGCTCATGTGGAACTGTTGGCGTCCATTGCTCGAACCTGTACATCTCAAGTATTCCGTAGAATGCTCGAGCAGTCGAAGGACAGGGAAGAAGTGGTCCGTCTTTTCATGGAATAAGATTCAGGAAATGTTGGATTGAGATTTTGAAGGGGCATTACGCTTGTAATGCCTCATTTTTTAATACTCCCATCTGGTTCGATGTATATGATTATATGCAAAAATATAAAACTAAATTTGATTGGGTTGTGAGGCAATCAGGTAAGGCGGAAAGGTTGTTTGCCCTCCCGCCTTACAATAATCGTCATTTAGCAGCCAATGTATAGATGTCTTGGATTTCTTTTTTTGCAAGCACCATGAAATTACCTAGGGTTCTTTTATTGAAGAATGTGCATTTGACAGCCATCTCTTCAATTTGTTGTTCAGTGGGATTGATTCCCAATTCTCTGAAATTAGTCGGCATGTCGATGCTCTTAAAGAAATCATGCATGGCTTCGATTGCACACAAGGCATCCTTATCGACATCGCCGGTTTGCTTTATATCGAATACGGCTTTTCCCAATCTTGCAAAGCGTGCCGGTTTGTTTTTATACACATATCTCGCCCAACTATCCCAGATTGCTGCAAGCCCAGCTCCGTGGGCAACATCGAACATTCCCCCCATTTCATGTTCCATCTGGTGGGGAGCCCAATCTCCACGGGCGCTGTTTCCTGCTCCCATCAGGCCGTTGTGAGAAAGGCTGCTTGCCCACATGAGGTTGGCTCTTCCGTCATAATCCTGAGGGTTGTCTTTCAGTACCAAAGCAAAATGAACTACCGTTCTCAGCAAAGATTCTGCCAGTTCGTCAGTAAGATGCATGGTATCCGAGATGAGGAAGTAGCGTTCCATCGTATGCATCATGATGTCTACAGCTCCACTCATGGTTTGGAATGGAGGAAGCGTATAGGTCAGTTCTGGATTCATGACGGCGAATTTACAGCGTGAGAAGTTTGAATTCGCTCCACGTTTCAGATTTCCGTCTTCATTGGTGATGACCGAGGAGTCGCTCATTTCACTACCGGCTGCAGCAATGGTCAACACCGATCCAATAGGGTAGCATCCTGTAATGGTTCGCTTTTGGCTATAAAAATCCCAGACATCTCCACCGTGGAAGAGTCCATAGCCTATGGCTTTTGCAGAGTCTATGACCGATCCTCCTCCAACTGCAAGAATAAAGTCCACGCCCTCTTCTTTGCACAGGTCAATGCCTTCCTGGACTTTTGAAAGCCTCGGGTTGGGGACAACGCCACCAAGCGTGACAAATCCGATTCCTTCTTTTGTCAAGGAATCGGTGATTCTATCGAGTAAACCCGATTTCTTTGCACTGGCTGATCCGTAATGTACGAGCACTTTTTTGCAATGCTCTTCTTTGATAAGCAATCCAACTTGGCATTCGGCACCTTTGCCGAATACGATTTTGGTTGGGGTGTAGTAGGTAAAATCTGATGTCATGATGACCTCCGTATCAATATCCAAAACTTTCGCCAACAATCAAGACCTTGATCCTGTTTGGTACATGCTGGTTCGAGAAAACTACATAGTTGGAGCAAATGGTATGCTCACAGGATCCTGCTCCAAGAGCCATGAGATTGTTGCAATCACACTTTGCGTTGATGCACTTGCCATTCTTGTTGCAATAGGTATCGGTATCAAGACGAACAGCATTGGCAGGTGCTGCCGTTTCCTTTACTCTAACTACCGCACTTGCAAGGTCAGGAACGATTTTGTCCCAAGAAACAATCAGAACCACTTGTTTTGGTCCATACAGCATGGCCGCAACTCTATTTGATGTTCCATCGACACAATAGAGTTCTCCATGTTCTGTGACAGCATTCACGCTGGTTACATAGGTGTCGACTGAAAAACTGGAACGGAATACCTGCTCTATTTCTTCAGCGGTAAGTCCTTTTGCATAGCGATCGTGAAACTGATAATCGCCATTTCTCAATAGATCCAAGACTCCGGTTTCCTTAAGCGAGACAGAACCGCCCACAGCTACCTGCTCACCTTTTTGCAACAGAGCAGAGACCATCGGGAGAACTTCTTTCAAAGAAGGAAGGAAGGCTGCTTCCATGTTGTTTTTTTTCAGCGCCTTAAGGGTTCTGCCAACTTGCTGTTCACGGTTTTTTCGTTTGTTTGCATCCATGTTCAATCTCCTCCTGGTAAGGATACCCTATCGGATTAGTGCTCTGCAATCACGGATTGAAAAATGAAGGGCCTGCAATGAAGATTTTTTGTAGGTTTGAGACGGAGGCCATGGTTTTTTTCTTCATCCTTGGGCCTCTTCTCTCTGCTAGCGAAATGGATTTCTAAAATAAGTTGCAACCTGAGTCTTTCAATCGTATCTTTTAGATAAGGAGAAACCATGAATATTACTTTCTTTGGTGCTGCTCAGCAAGTAACCGGCAGCTGTACTCTAGTAGA
>JAQVVB010000258.1 GCA_028699215.1 Sphaerochaeta sp.
TTCAGATTCTTTGCTGTGGCTTTTTCTCCAAGTTCTACGATGACCCCTGAAATCTCATGACCAATTCCAAGAGGCGTTTTCCACCCAAAGATGCCCTCAACAAGATGAGGATCAGATCCACATATTGCACAATAGGCGACTTTGATCTTGACCTCTTCAGGACCTACCTGAAGATTGGGAACTTGGAGGACTTCAATGCGTCCTCTGGTGAGTGGATTTGGATCACGCAAACTTCCGATTTTTGTTACCGATATTTGTTTCATATTTGCACTCCTTTTAAGTATATTTCCATGACAATCCAACCTAGGGAGTTATTGCCCTAAGAAAAATGAAACAGAATGTACTGTTTGCTTACGCTGTGGGGTTGTTCCTAATTGCTATGTCTTTTTGAATACGTATGATTTTCTCTTCATCCAAATTATAGAAGAGTCCAAAGATCACTATGGTGACAAGAACAACACACAAGGGCAACAAGGAAGTCAGGTTCCTTATTGCGGCAATAACTTGTACGTTTTGGGTCTGATTTGCAATATACCCAACCTTCTCGAGTACAGCATTGGGGAGTGTACCTCCAATTACCATACCAAATTTGATTCCAAGACCAATGATGGTCATGCAAATGGCGGTGTAGCGTTTTCCAGATTTCCAATCAATATATTCAACAGGATCAGTGATGATCGACCAAAGGATGCCCATGAGAATTCCATACCCAAAAGAGGTGATTGACCTTGATATCATCATACCTGCAATCGCGTTACTTGGCATTAAATAAAGCATTGCCGCTCCAAACGCAGCAATTATGAGACCGATGAAAACAGTACCTCTCTTTTTGAATTTCCTGGCTAACGCGGGAACGCAGGGAACGCCAAAAACAGAGGGAAGCATCATCAACATTGAGAATACGGAAATCAAATCTTCCCTTTGGGCAAAATACTTGATGTAATAAGCACCCATGGTAGATTGAATTTGACTTAAAGAATAAACGCCAAGGAACAAGACAAACATGATAAACACGGGTTTCATCGTAAACCAAATTCTAAAAACATCCTTTGCGTTTGCCTTATCCCTGGGATTAATAGGTTGGGGAGGAATCTTCTCTAGAATCTGATGGGAACCCCATATAAGAATTACAAACATGATTGTTGCCATGATAGCTGTTGTGAGCATATATCCTTTTTGTAAAGACATATAACGGGTAAAGAACCCACTCAAGCCAGGCAACATCACTGCACATACGACTCCTCCGGTTTGGGCGAGCATCATACGAGTCGACTGAAGTCTTGTTCTTTCATGTTGATCATTAGTCATTAATGAAGCAGCAGAGATATAGGGTTGGATGATAAACGTGTAGAGCATATTCAACAAGTTATAACTAATAGCGGCCCAGACCAACTTCCAACCATATGAAAAATTTGGGGTAGTATAGGTCATGATGGCAGCCACGCCGAACGGAAGTGCTCCCCACATGATATAGGGCCAATACTTGCCTCTCTTTGGCGATAGTCTTTCGATTATTGTTCCCATTATCGGGTCGTTTATAGCATCCCAAAAACGTGAAACAAGAAACAAAATTGCTACATGACCTGGTTTGATCCCGAATATATCAGTGTAAAAATAGCTGATATACAATGCTATACATTGAAACACAAGGTTCATTGCAAAATCAATGCTGGCATAGCCAGCAACCTCTCTTTTCTCAAGTTTGTAGTATCCAAACTGAGAGCTGGTAGTCCTCCACTTTGCCGAATCCATTTGCTTTGGCATAATCTAATTACCTCTTTTGTTAATTCCTTGTGCACAAGAATTAGACGAAGTATAAGACCGAAATATATGGCCGACAATATTTAAAAAAGACCAAAAAACAGTATTGATGTCCTTTCTAAACTCCTCCCCGCTGCCCTTACTCCTTGAACAATAAGCTACTCTTTCTTGATTTTTTCCCAATATTCCCTTACATAAGGAACACATCGACAAATGCCCCAAATATATGAATACATTTTGCTGGATTGATAAAACACAAAAACAAGAACCTTCTGTACTGACTAGTCATCAGACAAACATCAGGCCGATAAAAAAATGAATAAGAAGTATCCCTTCTTTTCTCGTGAGTCAGAATAAGAAAGCCCCATCATTCACAGCATGAACTGCTTGAAAGATAATGCCAACGAAACAACAATCATCCCAAAGAAGTCGATTCCCTTTCTATCAAGGTAACAGGCATGACCATCTGAATAGGAACAGTCTCGCCTTTAATCTCTTTGGCAATGCATTCCACAGCGTATTTGCACATTTCTTCAATAGGCTGCTTTATCGTTGTCAGCGTCGGATAGGTCAGACTGGCAATATCCACATCATTAATACCCATGAAATTGTTTAATCCTTCCTACTCTGAGCCTAATACTGTTCAAGAAGAGAAAAGCTCTCTTCACGTAACATCCCGGTATCATTGCCATAGAAAAAAACTCATCTCCATTTGAGACGGCAAAAAGAAAACATTCTTGCGTCTTGATATGATTTGCATGTATTGGAAAAATGGAGTATTCCCCAACTTCCATCGATTGACTCAGAGTTTAGCAAAGGCAAGATACGATGCGCCCGCAGTGGGGTCGGAAGCATTGCTCAATGAGAAAAGAGAGCTCCAGAGGCGTGTAATCATGGAATCATTCAGGAGAAGCAGAAAGAGCTTCCTGGATGCTAGAGGATCAAACCAGCAACTGGCGATGGTGTTGGTTTTAAGTGAAACTTTTTTGAGAAGTTCACATTGAAAGAATGTTCATACCGAGCTCACAAAAAAAAGAGACCTCTTGCAAGATCCCTTTTATCCGGACAGTCCACCTACGGTAATATCTGTCCGTCAATTACTTACGTAGTATATTGGCAATTTACGAATTTGGCAATGCTTTTATCAAATCGACTATACATGCGTATCATTGGTACCATTGCTCAGCGGTTTTGAATCTATAAACACTAACAAATTTTTCATCTTTTCAGGAAAATCCGTGACAATCTCCTGAAACAGTTCATTGGAAAGTTTTGCTTTCAATGCTGTTATAGCGACAATAATCTGACTGACAATTTTCCTGAGTTGGAGTTTATTGAATTTCAGATTTTTCATCATCACCATAACGAGTATGATATCATCACTGAGTTTTGTACAATTAACATTTGGAATCCTTGTACTTGTATATAGCATCTCCTTCATAGATGCCCGTTTCTTGAACTCAATATATCTTCCATCAAAAACCACTTTATTATGTGCAATAGCATTCCTCAGATCTTTTATACACAGGATAATCTTTGGAAGCAAGGCTCCTTCAGTATTTAAATCCTTTGGAATGCCCAATTCATTTGATATTTCCAATTTAATAGAAGGGTTCAAGGTTTGGATAAGCTGAGATAGATCCCCTAACATCAATTCTTCAAATATAGACCAAAGAGGAATGACGTTGTCATTGTTATAATAATGCTGGATGATTTTGCTCGAACCATAACGCTTGGTGAGTGCTGAATAAATACTGTCCCTTGTTCGAAATCTCTCACGCTCACTTTTTGGGATTCCCTTCTCGAAGACATCAGAAAAATAACAAGAACCAACTTCCTGGATAATTTTATCGCAGGAAATGCTCTTGATTGCGGATTCCAATTGCATGAGAGGAAGATAAAGAATTGATTTTAATGTTTCATCGAATTCAACAACATCCTGAATTTGTCCAAAATTAGAATACCGTATCCTATTCCGTGCATTGTTATAAAACCTATAGCCTTTTACTCCATGGTAATATCCCATTAAATAAAGTTTTCGTTTTTGTGAAGAACCGGAAATGTTGATTCCCTTAGAACGTATATGTTTCATCAAGGAATTATAAGATACATATTTTTTATCTTTCATTGGAATCCAGTCTAAAACAATTCATTTTGATGCACCAGATAAATTTTTCGATTACACTCAAGCAGGGGAAGCAATCGAACTTCATGACCGTGCCTATGGCGCTCGAGGAGATGGAGAAGATAGAGATGGTCAGGGCGCACTGAGTGGGGCCTATCGTCTTGAGCATGCGATAGCCGCAACCAAGTAGGCGATACTCAGCGC
>JAQVVB010000259.1 GCA_028699215.1 Sphaerochaeta sp.
CCACAGAGTACAGCCTGTTCGCCGAACAAGTCGGTTTCAGTCTCTTCCTTGAAAGAAGTCTCAAAAATTCCGGCTCTGCCAGCTCCAAGTCCCTTTGCATAAGCCAAGGCAATTTCCTTGGAATCTCCACTGGGGTCCTGGCTGATGGCGATGAGGGAAGGAACTCCCTTACCTTCCTGGAACTGCGTGCGGACCGTATGTCCAGGACCTTTAGGAGCTATCATGATGACGTTTACATCGGCAGGAGGTTTGATCTGTCCAAAATGGATGTTGAAACCATGAGCGAAAGCAAGGTATTTACCTTTGGTCAAACCAGCTTCAACACTCTCATGATAGATCTTTGCTTGTTTTTCATCAGGGAGCAGAAGCATGATGACCTGTGCCATCTTCGTAGCTTCTTCAACCGTAGCAACCTGCAGCCCTGCTTCTTCAGCAATCGCCCAGCTCTTTGACCCCTTGTAGAGACCGACTACGACATCCACTCCACTTTCGTGCAAATTGAGTGCATGGGCATGTCCTTGGCTGCCGTATCCGATAATGGCGACTTTCTTCTTGTCGAGTTTCGAGAGATCTGCATCCGAATCGTAATACATAGTGCTCATTGATTCCTTTCCTCCGGCCTTTAGGCCTTATTGTGTTAAGCGCCTATCTGGCGTTGCATCCTAGTTGTCATCTTCGCTGAAACTTATGGAGCTCAGCGGTCTTGCACCACGCTCAAGAGCGGTGATTCCAGTACGAGCCAATTCCACGACGCCGTACGGCATCATAAGATCAAGAAACGACTGGATCTTATCCTGGCTTCCTGTCATTTCAAGACTTACCGTTGTGGATGTCACATCGATGATTTTCGCTTTGAAAATCTGTGCCAGTTCAATGATCTGCGTTCTTGTCTCAGCACTGGTTTGTATCTTCACCATCACCAGTTCCCGCTGAAGTGATTTGGTCTGTGTCATTTCATAGACCCTTTTCACATCAACGAGTTTGCCTACCTGTTTCTTGATCTGTTCAACTATCGGGCGGTTGCCTGTGACCACAATGGTGATTCTGCTGAAATCTTCGTTCTCCGTTTCTCCTACCGAGAGGCTGTCGATGTTGTAGCTTCGGCGGCTGAAGAGAGAGACGACACGCATCAGAACTCCAGGATGGTTGTTGACCAGGATGGCTAAGGTGTACCGTTCTTCACTGTTATTCATATGATTTGACTCCTTCGTATGACGTTTGGGTATAAGCTATGGCTCCCCTGTATTGGGGAGTCTCCACGGACCTAGCAGATTTTCTTCTGCCGCCGTGGTTATAGAATAATTAGGCTTACTACGATGAGGAGAATGGTAATGGGGAGAGCGAAAAGAATGAGGTTTGAGAGGATTACATTGTTGACAAGTAGGGAAAGCATAGATGGTAAAGCTGAAGCAGAAGTGATGGTACAGCGCTGAGAAACAGCCTGCATTGTACGATTCCTTTCCAATGTATGGTGATTAGAGCTCACCTGCCTTACAAACGCTTTCACGATACACTCCTCAAACCTACGGCTAGTCTGCCGTTTATTGTTTGTAACGTTCTTTCCCGCTTTATGTCAACCCTCTATTCACAATTCAGTATGTTTATGCAATAAAAATTCGAATTCAATGAAGTTATTGCACGCTTGTAACTTTGCCGGTACACTACTTTCATGGAAAAAAACCCTTGGAAAATCCGGAGAAATGCGCTCTTCGGCAGGCTCCTGACCTACTTCATTGTAGTCCTCATCGTACCCCTCAGCCTTTTCTCCGTCTACTATATCCTAACAGGCGATAGAAACCAAGCCCGATACCTCCAAGAACAAGCATTGAGCATTGTAGCCAGTGATAGCACTCAATTGGCCAACACCTTGGAGTCATACCGTCATAAAGCCTATCAAATATCGACTGATCCTCTGGTGGTGCAAATACTCCAGGAAAACTCATTGGATGCCAATTCTCCCGCCTCCCGAGAGCTCTATCAACTGCTTTTCGGGGTCATGAAGGGGGATACCTATCTTGCAAGCGCACACCTGGTGAGCAACTCAGGAAAAGTCAGGATTTCCACCCATGAATTTCCAGAAGTCTATGATCTCAGGTACCACGGCAATGATTGGGATATGAACAACATCATCAGCCAGAATGCAAATGTCTCCCAAACTGCTTCCATCATCAGCATCAGAGGACATAGGATGGCGGAAAATGGAAGGCAGGTCATGGCCTCCATTCTTAGAAGGGTCTATGACCGGCAAGGCAACAATCTTGGCTATACGGTGATCGACATCTATGCCGAAGCACTCTCAAGCATCATCAATACAGACAGGCTGCTCTCCGAAGAGCTGCTCATCGATACGGACAGCTTCTATGCCTCATCTTTGGTGCATACCGAAAAATATGGAACCTTTGAAGCGTTTCCTGAACTTGCCGGACTGAAAGGCGACTACTCTCGAAAGGTGGAACAGATCGGAACTTCGATCATCGCCATCTCTCCCATTGCGGGAACCACACTCTCTTTGGTGGGAAGCATCAGCTCTGCTCCCTTTGAAGAAAATCTCAACCAATGGTTCTTTGCATTCGGCATAACCCTTGGCATGGGGACTCTTTTGGCCATCGTTCTTGCTTTCATCTTCTCCAGAACCATTGCAAAGCCCATCAAGAGCCTTGCATCTTCAATGGGACAGGTCGAAAAAGGAAACCTCAAGACAAAAAAAGAGCTGGCAAAAATCAAAGAATTCGCGCAACTCGACCACTCGTTCAATGTCATGGTGGAACAGATCCTCAGCCTGATGGAGACGTCCAAAGAAGAACAGCGCAAACTTGCAGAGGCCGAGCGCAAAGCACTGGAAAGTCAGATGAACCCTCACTTTCTGTTCAATACGCTCAACACCATCAAGGCTTTGGCCAAACTGCATGATGAGAAGGAAATCTACACCATCAGCATCAAGTTGGGGAAACTGCTGCGCTCAACCATCGACAATCATGAAAGTGAATGCACTTTGGAAGAGAGCATTGCCCTGATAGATTCATACCTGACCATACAGAAAATCAGGTTTGGGGAGAAGCTGCATGTGCTTGTCGAGCTTGATGCTTCTTGTGCCAAGATCAAGACCCCCAAGCTGATCATCCAACCGCTTGTGGAAAACTCCATCATTCATGGACTGGAACCAAAAGCCGGTGATTGGAACATCAAGGTAATTGTTCAAAAGCAAAACAATAGGATTGTCATCGTGGTAGAGGACGATGGGATAGGTTTTCCAAAAGGAACGCTCCCAGAGGACCTCGACGAGCTTGCCAACTCAACCCACGTTGGTGTATACAATGTATATAGACGTCTTATGTTGAAATATGGAAAGCAAATGAATTTTTCAATCGTGTCGCAGGAACAAAAAGGAACGGTTGTCACTATTTCTCTACCAGATGAACAAAAAGATAAAGGGAGTACGACATGAGTTATAGCGTTGTTTTCGTAGAAGACGAACAGATAGTAAGGGAAGAGATAGTGTCTTCCATCAGATGGCAAATGCTTGGATTGGAACTTATCGGAACCGCAGCCGATGGGTTGGAAGGAGAACAGCTCATCAAACGTGTAGAACCCGATATCGTCATCACCGATATCAGACTCCCCGGCATTGATGGTCTTACCATGCTCTCACGTTGTCCTGTCAATCATGCAGTCATCCTCAGCGGACATACTGACTTCAATTACATGAAGCAGGCAATTAGACTGGGTGTTTTCGACTACCTGCTCAAACCAGTGGACGATGAGGAACTTGAGGAAACACTTGCCAACCTGGTCAAGAAAATCCAGGAAGAGGACCATGATTATGAACAGCTTAGGGGCAGCAAGGGAACCTCGAATGTCGAGTTGATCCCGCTTCCGCGTGGGGTGAACAATCATGTCATCGACAGCACCATCGCTTTCATTGCAGACAATTTTTCAAGCCCGGTAGGGCTGCAGGAAGCCGCTGCGTTCCTTGAACTTTCAGAGAGTCATCTTTCACGTCTCTTCAAGGAAGTCACCGGCCTCAATTTTCTGCAGTACCTCAATGCATGGAGAATCAACAAGGCGGTAGAGTTGATGAAAGACCCG
>JAQVVB010000260.1 GCA_028699215.1 Sphaerochaeta sp.
CAACGTTTGCTCTGTATATTGAAAAAAAAATGACACCATTGGAAGTTTTGGGTGTTTCTAAACGATAAGGCGAGAAGAAGGAGAGGTTTGTGAAGAACGGTAAAGGTAAGATTGCATCAATCTGTGGAACACTGTCACTTGCTTTTGCGTTTATGCTGGCTGTGGGCATAGCACTTCCTTTTTTCACCACCTCTCCACAGATTTTTCGTTCTTTTCTTCTCTGGCTTTCCTCTCACTTCGGGTTTTCATCATCCCATTCTGCGCTTTCATTGGTTCCTCTGGCCTCTCTGAGCTTTGTCTGGGGCATCATGTTTTTTGCTTTTCGTGGTAAAAAGCCTTTTTCCTATGTACTGATCCCACTCACTGCTTTGATGTTCTATACGCTGCTGACACTCTCCCATATGTTGCAGGGGAGTCCTCATCCCGCTTTCATTCAGAAGCTGTTGTTCTCGGATGGATCGGACCTTCGTTCAGCTTCCTTCAAGGTGGTGGTGGCTTTCTTGTCAGAGACGGCTTTGTTTGTCGCTCTTACCCTTATCGGGGATGTCTTGAACCAGCACTACCAGAAACGACAGGCTTTTGAGGCAAAGTTGATCGATGCGAGAAATGGTGAAAAAGTCGATACTGCAACGCTCACTAAAAGTGAGTTGAGACGTTTTAACCGTGCTGAAAAACGGCGGGCAAAAGAAGAGCAACAGAAACCGGATGAAGAAGAAACAGTGGTATTGACGAAAAAACCGGTGGCAAAGGAAGCCTTGGTGCAGGGTGAGCCTGAGATTTCGGATAGGGTTTCTTTTCCTAAAATCGTCGATGTTCCTGATTTGGAGACACTTGGCAAGAAGACCAAGAAGAAACACGTGGTGGAAGGTGCAATTGATGTCGTTGAAATTCCCCATGTGGGAATGGTCAGCATAGGAGCTTTAGAAACCATCAAGGAAGAAAGAAACCGTAATAATGGGGTTTCTTACCTTGAGAAGAAGCAGCGGGAATTGGAAGAAAAACGTGCACAGGATGCACGTGAACAGAAAGAATCTGCTCCCACTCAGCTTTCAGGATTCCTGCAAGGAGCACTTGAAGCAGTAGGAAAAGCTCCCAATCACGATTCAGAAAAGAAGCTCAATCCTTCAGGGCGAGCAAAAGGCATGCTTGCAGAGGCTGTTGCGCAAAAGGAAGAACAGAAAAAGCACTCCTTCTTTCATCATGAAACGAAGGATTCCATACCTGAAACACCCAAAACTGAGACAATTAGTGAAGCTCAGGTTGAAGAGCCTCTAATCATCAAGGAAAAGGTACTATCTGCCCGTCCTGTCAGTGAAATCGTCGAAGAACAGGGGATCAGTCCCTTTGCTCCTTTGAGCACTGCCCGGCCGATCAACGGAGGCTCAAGTGAGGATGCTCCTGTTCCCGTTGTAGAACCTGCTGTCGATGAAGAAGAGGAATTGCAAGCATCCAGCGGTGTTGGAGGACTCTCTCTCAGCGCTCTGATCAGCAGGGGGAAACTCACGTATCATCATCCTCCGGAATCGATTCTAGTGACGTACCCTCAAGTGGGGAATCAGATAGACGAAGAGACGCTTGAACGCGGTAAGACGTTGGTCAGCACGCTTGAACAGTTCAGCGTTCATGTCGAATTGATCAATATCGTTCGTGGTCCTACTGTCACGATGTTTGAAATACTTCCTGCTCCTGGAATCCGGGTGAACTCAATCGTCAACCTTGCTGACAACATAGCGTTGGGATTGGCAGCAACCCAAGTGAGAATCGTAGCTCCTATTCCAGGCAAGTCGGCTGTGGGCATTGAGATTCCAAATCGTAAACGAGACATCATCGGGTTCAAGGAAATGATCGTTTCCATGGATACCAAGGCATATAACATTCCTATGGTTCTTGGACGGAACCTGATGGGAGAGCCCATCGTCATGGATGTAGAGAAAGCTCCCCATCTTCTGATCGCCGGATCAACAGGGAGTGGAAAGAGCGTATGCGTGAATTCCATGATCTGTTCGATTCTGTTTCGCAAGAGCCCCAAACAGGTTCGGCTTATCTTGGTCGATCCAAAGATTGTTGAGTTGAACATCTATAATGGCATTCCTCATTTGCTTACCCCGGTCATCACCGACCCAAAGAAAACGTTGAAGGCTTTTGATTTCTGTCTCTATGAGATGGATAGACGCTATCGTCTGTTGCAGGGTATCAATGCCCGAAACATCACAGGGTACAACGAAAAGATAGACGAAAGTCATCTCGCTCGAGAGAAACTTCCTTTCATTGTGGTTGTCATCGATGAGTTTGCTGATTTGATGCATACGGTTGGCAAAGAGTTGGAAAATAAAGTCTCCCGTCTCGCTGCCATGAGTCGAGCGGTTGGCATCCATCTGATTCTCGCTACCCAGAGACCTTCTGTAGATGTCATCACCGGCGTGATCAAGAGCAATATCCCCACTCGCATAGCCTTTGCCGTCACCAGCACTACCGACAGCCGCATCATCATTGATGAGGGGGGTGCCGAAAAACTCTTGGGCAAGGGTGACATGCTGTATGTTTCCAGTTCCGATCCAGCTGCAATGCGTATCCAAGGTTCTTACTTGAGTGACAATGAGGTGGAACAGGTCGTGAAGTTTGCATCTTCCCAAGGGGTTCCCGATTTCATTGATGAATCTTTCTTTGAGGATGATGAACCTCAGGGAAATGAAGACTACTCGGACGTATCCGAATCTAATGATGATGACGAGCTTATGGAACGTGCCTTGTCCATTGTCGTAGAGCGCAAATGTGCATCAGCTTCCTACTTGCAGCGAAGGCTCAAAATTGGGTACAACAGGGCTGCACGATTGGTTGAGCAGATGGAAGAGATGGGATATGTAGGACCTTTGAATGGGAGCAAACCCAGGGAGTTGATCAAGTATCCTTGATTGGTTTCTCAAAAAATTAGAAATTTCAGAAAGAAGGCACTTTATGGTCAGTGAACATGCTGTACGTAACGGAAAGATATTGTTGGAAGAGGATGCTTGCTTGAAGGTGACGAATCGAGAGGTCCAGTTCGGCTTCTCCACGTATGAATCTCTTCGCGTAGTGAAGGCTCATCCTGTACACCTTGAAGATCATCTGCTCAGGCTCAGACGTTCCTGTGAGGGGATTCGTCTTACTCATGATTTTACCGATGTACAGCTAAAAGAGTGGGTGTATGAGCTAATTGAAGTGGATGAGCTGAGTGAAGCCACCATACGTATTCTTGTGGTAGGGGGCAAGCAGCCGCTTTGTTTCATCACTGCTGCTCCTTTGCTCTCCTATCCTGAGTCTTATTACACCCATGGAGTTGCTGCCATCACCTATGTTGGAGAACGATTGATGCCTTCTTGTAAGACCGGCAATCTCTTGCTCAACTATATGGCTTTGGAAGCGTCTCGTGCGGTGGGTGGATTTGAAGCCCTGTTGGTGGATCGTGATAGTGCTGTGCTGGAAGGTACGAGAAGCAATTTCTTTGCCTTCCGCGATGGAAAGCTCTATACAGCTGCCGATGATAAGGTCCTGCTCGGGGTCACGCGAGATCGTATTCTCAAGGCCGCCAGGCAACTGGGGTTTGAAATCGTGTATGTCGCCCCGTCGGCACAGGATCTTGAGGCAGGGTGTTATGACGAGCTGTTCATCTCTTCCACCAGCATGGGGGCTATGCCCTTGAACATGCTTGATGGAAAAGCGTACCCGGGTCCCTATGAACGAACAGCTTCCATTTGTTCTTTGGTAAGAGCGTGGGAGTTGGACGATTGATTTATTTGTGCAGATATTCCAGGCAGAAATCTGGATGGTTTGTGATGACTCCCTCGACATCCCATGCGATGAGCTGTTGCAGGGAGTCTCTATCATTTACGGTCCAGACATTGAGCCCCACGTGTTGTTCCTTGCATTGCTGAACGGTCTTTTCATCAAGAAGCATTTTATCCGGGTGGAAGTAGTCCATTCCCATTTTATGCATCAGAGGTGCAAGGTTTTTCACAGCTTTGTCTTCAAGCAGAATGCCGCAGGGAATATGAGGAGCGAGTTGTTTTATTCGTGCACATGAGAGCCAA
>JAQVVB010000024.1 GCA_028699215.1 Sphaerochaeta sp.
TTCTTTCTCTCATTTTGTTGATGGTTCTCACCAAGAAGAACACAACCAGGGCAATGATGAGGAAATCGATTATTCGTTGGATGAAATTGCCATAGAGGATCGCCACTTCCGTGGTCTGCTCTGTAGCTTCTGAAATGACAATCTTCAAATCTGTAAAACTTGTTCCTCCGACTATCCATCCGATGAAAGGCATGAGAATATCTTTCACCAGCGAATTGACAATAGCTGTAAAGGCGGTACCAATGATGATACCCACAGCCATATCCATTACATTGCCTCTTGTGATGAATTTCTTGAATTCTCCCAAGATCTTGTGTTCTCTTGCCATAGATTCTCTCCTTTTTTGCTATATGTAGATTGTATCACATGTATAGCTATTTGAATGTGTGAAATTTCTGAGGCGGTTTCTGCTTTGTTGCTGGGAAATAGTCAACTTGGGATGTGTTTATCACCCTTTCTTATGCTAAAAGTCTTTTTTATTGTTTTGTATTGGTTGAATGTTGCATATTTATACTTGTTATTGTATAAACTAATCTATACTTTAGCAGGATATTATTGAATCCTGTTTTCTGTACAATTTGGAGGTACCGAAGTATGAAAAAACGCCTGTTTGTATTTGTGGCTGTTGTTGCTTTGTTCGCACTGGTGGCCGCTCCGGTGTTTGCCCAGGGTGGATCTGAAGCATCCAGTCCGAAAATCGGTTTCATGGGACCCATGACTGGCGACTACGCCAACTATGGAGTGCTAAGTAATAACTCTGCCATGCTTGCTGTTGAGCATTTCAACGCCAAGGGTGGTTTCAACGGAAAGCTTCCTGTCGTCCTCGTAACTGAAGACACGGAAGGTAGCGTAGAGAAGGGCCTTTCTGCAATTGAAAAGCTTTCCTCTTCAGATAAGATCGCCGGACTCATCGGTCCTGTTTTCACCGGTGTTTCCTTTGCAGTCGGCGAACGTGTGCAGAACGAAGGACTCATCATGATTTCTCCTTCTGCCACCCATGCCGACATCACCAGCATCGGTGACTTTGTTTTCCGCACCGTTGTCTCTGATGGTTTGCAGGGAGAAGTGGCCGGTCGGTATTTCGCCGAGCAGCTTGGTTACAAGACCATGGCTGTCCTCTATGCCAAGAACGACTATAGCCAGGGCCTGTTTGAAGGCATGACTGCAAGTTTCGAAGCTGCTGGTGGCAAAGTCATCACTTCTGAGAGCTTCCAGGTAGGCGACAAGGATTTCAAGACTCAGCTCACAAAAATCCGTTCTGCCAATCCTGATGCAATCTACATTCCCAACTACACTGCTGAAATGGCCCAGATCCTTGAACAGGCTACTCAGCTTGGCATCAAGATTCCTTTCACCTCTTGTGATGGTTTCTCCAACCCTGAGATCTACAACCTTGCTGGTGACTTCACCGATGGCGTAGTCTATGTTGGACCTGCCAAAGTTAAGGAAAGTGAAGATTACAGCAATTTTGTCGCCGAATATACCGCCAAGTACGGTGTAGGCCCCGACTCCTTTGCAAGTAATGCTTTTGACGGCACCAACATCCTTCTTAGCGCTATGGAAACCGTCTACAAGAAGACCGGTAAGTTCGACCGCAAGGATATTCGTGATGCAGTTGCTGCTACCAAGAATTACCAAGGTGTAACCGGAACCATCAACTTTGCAGAGAACGGAGATCTGGTAGCTTATCAGGGCCTGTATAAAGTAAACAAGACCACTCCTGAATACATCGGAACGTTTACCGTTGTTGACGGAAAATTGGTTCAGATCGACTGATTTCACTTCTTTCTCGGTCATCGGGAAATTGGATGGACCGGTGTTGTTTACACCGGTCTTTTCATGTTATTGTACTATCCAGTTATCGTAGGTAAGGAGAGCCGCATCGTGGGAATATCTGAATTTTTCCAACATTTGATGAATGGCCTGACATTGGGGGGGATCTACGCCCTGATTGCCCTTGGATACACCATGGTGTATGGCATTCTGAAATTCATAAACTTCGCTCATGGCGATATCCTCATGGTGGGAGCTTATATCGGGCTCTTTGTCTTTGATGGGCTCAGAGGAGATGCTCCTCTAGGAACTTGGACCTTCGTGTCCTTTTTTATCGCAATGTTGGTCAGCATGGTAAGTTGCGGTCTTCTGGGAATGGCCATAGAACGCATAGCGTATAAACCTCTAAGAAAAGCAACCCGTCTCGCTCCGCTTTTGAGCGCCATCGGTGTTTCTTTCATTCTTTCAAATAGTGCAGCTTGGGTGTTCGGCACCCAGTCCAGAAAGCTGAACTATCCCTTTGACAATACGCCCATTTCCTTTGGAGGGGTTGTCATCACTCCTCACCAGATTCTGATTCTGGTGGTCTCTGTGATCATGATGGTGACCTTGAAGCTCTTTGTCGACCGTACCCGAATGGGAAAAGCCATGCGTGCAACAAGCCTTGACCAGGATACGGCCATGTTGATGGGTATCAATGTCAACAAAGTCATCAGTATGACCTTTGCCATCGGCAGTGCACTTGCTGCAGTTGGTGGCATCCTCATCGCCTTGGATTACAAGGTGTATCCAACCATGGGTACCATGACAGGTTTGAAGGCCTTTGTAGCTGCAGTAGTCGGTGGTATCGGAAATATTTCCGGAGCCATGTTCGGAGGAATCCTTCTCGGACTTCTGGAGACTTTTGGTGTTGCCGTTTTCGGCATTCCCACCGGTCTGAAAGACACCATCGCATTTGGTGTATTGATCCTCATACTTCTGATCAAGCCTGAAGGCCTGTTCGGAAAAGTTGAAAAGGAGAAGGTGTAATATGTTTAACTTTTTCCTCCTTATTCTCATTTATTCAGGAATCTACGCATTGATGGCAATCGGGCAGAACGTAATCACCGGATACGGTGGTATGCTCTCTCTTTGTCAGGCAGGCTTTTTCGCAATCGGTAGTTATGCAACTGCCATTCTTGCAACTCAGTTTGGATGGTCTTTCTGGGCGACCTTGCCTGTTGCCGCTCTTTTAAGTGCTGTGTTTGGGCTACTCATCGGGCTCCCGACTCTCAGACTCAAAGGCGACTATCTGGCCATCGCGACCTTGGGATTCGGAGAAATCGTCAGGAATGTACTCAACAACTGGGACTCCTTGACCAACGGCCCCATGGGAATCCAGAAAATCCCGATGCCGGATCTTTTTGGCTTTACCATCAATCCTTATCGCAAGTATGCGTTTTTGGTGATGATCATCATCTTTGTCATCATTGCCTACTACCTGTTCCAACGTCTTGCCCGTTCAAGAATGGGAAGAGCTCTGACTGCAGTACGTGAAGATGAGATTGCAGCCCAATCGATGGGCATCAACATCACCAAATACAAGGTCTATGCCTTTGTCCTTGGTGCAGCAGTTGCCGGCATCGCAGGTTCATTACAGGCTGTTTTCTCACTTTCAGTCACTCCTGGAACCTATACCTTCATGGTGTCGGTCATGGTACTCTGTATGGTCGTGCTTGGGGGGATGGGTAACTTCAAGGCTGCTATCCTTGGAGCGTTCATCATTCAGCTTATCAGTTATTTTCCCCAGCTCACCGGGCTTTCCAGCGTCATCCCTCCGCAGTTCAAGCAGATCCTGTTCGGCTTGATACTCGTAGTCATGATGATTTGGCGTCCCCAAGGTTTGCTTGGACGTGAAGAACATACCTATGGCAAGAAGCATGCCCAAAAGAGAGGTTCAAAATGATCCTTCTGGAAACTGAAGCTCTTACCAGAGCCTATGGCGGTGTGGTTGCCGTCAGTAAGGTCGACTTCCAGGTTGAAGCCGGTCTCATTACCGGTCTCATTGGACCAAACGGAGCAGGAAAGACCACCTTGTTCAACAACATGACAGGTTTGGATGTTCCTTCCTCTGGTAAGGTGTTTTTCAACAACAAAGACATCACCGGTTTTCCTGCACATAAGATCTGTCGAATGGGTATTGCCCGTACGTTCCAGAACATCCGTCTTTTCAAAGAACTTTCGGTGGTTGAAAACGTAATGATCGGCCGACATTTCAAGACAGGAAAGGATGCCACGCATGGTCGTTTCCTCAATGCTTTGAAAAGTTATGTATATCTCAAGCAGGAAGAACAGGAAATCTATGAAGCAGCAGATAACTGGTTGGATTTCTTCGATATGAGTCAGTTCAAGAATGAACTTGCCAAAAACCTTCCGTATGGAAGACAAAGGGAACTGGAAATCGCCAGGGCCTTGGCAACAGATCCGAAACTGCTGTTCCTCGACGAACCTGCTGCGGGTATGAATCCACAGGAAACAGACCATCTCATGGCTACCATAAGAAAGATACGTGACCTTGGCATAACGGTCGTGCTTATAGAACACGACATGAAGTTGGTCATGAACATCTGTGATACCATCACGGTCCTCAACTACGGAATGAAACTTGCCCAAGGCACTCCCAGAGAGATCAAGCACAACCCAAGTGTTATCGAAGCCTATCTTGGAAAGGAAGAAGAATGAACGAATTGCTTACCATAGACGACATTTCTGTTTCGTATGGAAACATCAAGGCTCTCCAGAATGTAAGCATGCATGTCAACCAAGGCGATATTGTCTGTCTGATCGGCGCTAATGGAAGTGGTAAAAGTACGCTTCTTAAAGCAATTGTAGGACAGGAACCGTTGGTCACAGGCTCAATTACGTTCGATGGTGAAGAAATCTGCCAAGCAAGGAATTCTACGGAGAAGATCAAGAAGCACAAGTTTCTTACCACTGATGTCATTGTTTCCCGTGGCATCGCTTTGGTTCCAGAAGGACGTAGGGTGTTTGCGGACATGACGGTTGAAGAGAATCTGGACATGGGAGCGTTTCTTGTTCGCGATGAGAATCTGATTCTGGAAAGAAAGCAAGCCATGTATGATTTTTTCCCGATTCTTGGATCCAGAAGAAAGCAGAAGACACGGTCCCTTTCCGGAGGAGAACAGCAGATGATGGCCATAGCCAGGGCCTTGATGAGTGCTCCACGCATGATTCTGCTTGATGAACCTGGGTTGGGATTAGCACCTTTGGTCATTGCCGACATCTTCGAGAAGATTGATTTGATCAACAAACAGGACAATGTAACGGTTTTCCTTGTTGAACAGAATGCCAGAATGGCATTGAAAGCCTCCACAGAAGGGTATGTCATGGAAAATGGAAGAATAGTCCTCCATGATGCCTCATCCTCCTTATTGGAGAACGAAAAGGTCCGTGAAGCGTATCTTGGCGAATAATTACTGGAAATTAGGTTTGCATTGAATTATAGTAATGGTACATGGTAGGTAGGAGAATCATATGATTATCGAACGAAGAATGACTCGCAACCCAGTTACTGCTACTCCAGAGATGTCGATAGCGGAAGCTTCTTCTCTGATGAAGCAGGAGAAAGTGCATCGACTTCCTGTCCTCGATAAGGACAAGAAACTTGTTGGGCTTATTACCGAAAAAGATATTCTCTATGCATCCCCATCTCCAGCTAGCAGTTTGTCGATTCATGAAATGGCGTATCTACTCAGCAAACTCACGGTCAAGAAGCTTATGAGCAAGAACGTAGTGACCATCAATAAGGACACTACCGTGGAAGAAGCCGCCCGTATGATGGTCGATCAGGATCTTTCCTGTCTTCCTGTCCTTGAGGGTGATAAGCTTATCGGAATCGTAAGCAAGAGTGATATGTTCAAGATTCTGCTTGAATTGTTCGGAGCCCGCCACTTCGGGGTGAGGGTTTCCTTTATCGTAGAAGATAAGCCTGGTACCATTGCAAAGATTTCCCAGGCTTTGAGTGAACAGGGAATTGATATCATCACGTTCGGTACCTTCATGGGAACCGATCCTTCGAATGCAATCTGTACCATCAAGGTGCAGGGAGCACCGATCAGCAAGGTTGTTGAGATTATCAAACCCTTTGTGTCACAGCTTTTAGACGTCCGGGAGGTTTAAGTGGCCAAAAAGAAGAAAGTAGTGATACAGAAAAAGGCGGCTGATACCAGCCGCCTTCCTGTTGATAAAGATGCCTATTTGCCGTTTGAGGATATCAAGAAGGTTGTTCCAAAGAAAATCGAACAGAAACCTACACCGATACCAAAACCGACAAGAAAAGAACCGCGCGTAGTTGGATACGACCCTCATGCCAGCTTTGGGGATATTCTCTCTGCTTGGGAAGCCACTGGTGAACTTGGTGGTGTGACCAAGAAAATGAAGAGTCACAGTAAGGTGACTGTTGAGAAAACCTTTGCAGAAATTCTCAGTGAATGGGAAGGCGAAAAGGTGGCCGCCAAAGAAAAAAAGGCGGAAACCATAAAAAAGAGTACAAAGTATGTGCCTAAAAAGGATTTTGGATCCCTGCTTGACCAATATGATGGTGTAACACCGAAAAAAGACAGGAGTGTTTCTTCAAAAAGACCGGCGATCAAAACCGTGGATGAAAAACTTCTTCCTACCTCAGTAGAGATGAAGCAAGCCCTTGAGGATAAAGTGGAAGCTGACGAAGAGAAAAAGGGTGATGTATCATGGTCTTTTGCCGATACCTACCGAGCATGGAACAGCATGACCGATGAGCAGAAAGCTGTGGAAAAGGCTAAAAGCGAGAAGAAAGAAGAAAGGCGGAGTGTGGAGAATATTTCCACGTTGCGTGCCATGGAACCTCAAGTGACCTTGGACCTTCACGGAATGACGGTTCAGGAAGCTGAGATGGCCTGTTCTGAATTTCTCAAGGAAAGCGCAGCGAAAAAGCTCCAGAAGATTTGCATCATCACCGGTAAGGGATTGCATAACGACCAAGGGTATTCCTTGCTGAAGGAAGCAGCCCTTTCTCAGATCAGACTCAGTGGTGTAGTGCGTGAAGCATACAGCCCGAAGGCCTGCTACGGGGGAAGTGGAGCAATCTGGATACTTCTGAAAGGAAAGTAAAAACTAGGTGAGAGTACATAATAAAGGCCGGTTCTGTAAAAGAATCGGCCTTTATGAATTGTTAGCGCTCTCGGTAAATGATTCGACCCTTGGTGAGGTCATAGGGTGAGAGTGCAACACGCACGGTATCTCCAGGTACAATCCTGATATAGTGCTTGCGCATCTTTCCTGAAAGATGTGCTAGGATAACATGCTGGTTCTGAAGTTCCACTCGGAACATCGTGTTTGGAAGTGCTTCGCGTACGACGCCTTCCACTTCAATCGCTTCTTCTTTGGCCACAAAGCCCTCCAAAATATCTGCTTAAACGCTAGGAAATTATATGCGCTACGCTCATCTCTGTCAACATAGCGCTACTTTACAAATATATCCCAATACCCTTTGATGAATAAAACCAGAATAATGGCAGGAAGGATCCATTTGCAATAGAACTGTATTGCTTTAGGAAACTTTACTCCTTTTCCGGTATCGGCTTCCTTGGTGAAGTTGTCCCAGCCCCATCCATATTTTACAGTGCAGAAAAGAGTAAACAATAATGAACCGAGCGGAAGCAGGGTTGAGCTTACAAAGAAATCTTCCAGATCAAGGATGTTTGAACCTGGTCCCAGCAATTGGATGCTGGAAAGCACGTTGAATCCCAAAATACAAGGAAGGGAGAGTACGATGATGGCTATGCAGTTCACCAGCGTGGCCTTTTTTCTGCTGAAGTGATGGACATCGATCCAATAACTGACGATATTCTCGAAGACGGCGATCAAGGTGCTCAAGGCTGCAAAGCTCATGAACAAAAAGAACAAGGACCCCCAGATCCTTCCTCCACCCATCTGGTTGAAGATGTTTGGCAAGGTGATGAAGAGCAAGGAAGGACCTGCATCTGGTTGCACACCAAATGCAAAGGCCGCGGGAAAAATGATGAGCCCGCTAGCAAGAGCGATGAAGGTATCCAAACCGATGACCTTGATGGCCTCACCGGTCAATGTGTATTTTTTATCAATGTAGGATCCGAAAATGGAAATGGAACCGATGCCGAGGCTCAAGGTGAAAAAAGCCTGCCCCATGGCAGCATAGACTGCTTCAAAGATGCCGATTTCCTGCATCCGTGAAAAGTTGGGGAGCAAATAGAACTTTAGGCCTTCACTGCCTCCCTTGATGGTGAGACTGTTGAGGGCAAGGACCACGATGAGACCGAGAAGCCCCACCATCATGAACTTGGAAATTTTCTCGACACCGTTTTGCAGGCCTCTTGCTACCGGAAGAAATCCCAAGACAGTTGCAGCTACCATCCAGAAGAACATACTCAGGGGAGAAGCGAGCATATTGGAAAAGACATTCTGAACACCTGCGGTATCTAAAGCAGTGAAGTCACCTTTCAGCATATGGATGAAGTAGGAGAGCAACCAGCCTGAAATGGTCGTATAGAACATCATCAAGACATAATTTCCAATGATGGCTATCGGGCCGTAGACATGCCATTTTGATCCCTTTGGTTCCAATGCCTTCAGTGCCAATCCAATGTTTTGTTTACTGGCTCTGCCGATTGAGAATTCCATCACCATGACGGGGAGTCCTAAAATTACAAGGAATACAATATAAAAGAGAACGAAGGCGGCACCACCATATTTACCGGTGATGTAAGGAAATCTCCATACGTTTCCTAGTCCAATGGCACAACCTGCTGAGAGCAGGATAAACCCAAGCCTGCTTTTCAGTGTTTCTCTTTCATTATTCACTTTCTACTCCTTCCCTGTGGGCAACCGGTAGATTTTAAAGGGGAAGAGAAAAAAATGCAACAAAAAAGTTGTATTTTGCCAAATCGATTAGTTCGTTGGCGTTGACAGAGGGGCTTCAGAAAGGCAAGATACCAATATTGAGATCTACATCAAGAGGTGAAAAATGGCCGAGAAAAAAGCATTGGAAGCGTATTTGGCAGAAGCAAAGACAGTTGATTCCTCAATGGTTGCGTATGTTGCATCCCTGCAGGAAGTAGCAGCAGTAGCACCTATGGTAGCTGGCAGAATCGTGCATGAACTGAAGGATCAGAGAACACATCTTAAGTTGATTGCCAGTGAGAATTTTTCATCTTTGAATTCCCAATTTGCCATGGGCAATCTGCTCACTGATAAATACAGTGAAGGGTATGCATATCATCGCTTCTATGCTGGCTGTGACAACGTGGATGCCATTGAAGCCTATGCATGTGAGAAGGCTTGCCAGTTGTTTGGCGCTGATCATGCATATGTACAGCCCCATAGTGGAGCTGATGCAAACCTTGTTGCATATTGGGCGATCCTCAATGCAAAGGTGCAGGTTCCCTTGATGGAGGAAATCGGTATTTCAAACCCCAGCGATATGAGCAGGGAACAATGGGATATCGTCCGTGCAAAACTCGGAAACCAAAGGATCCTCGGTCTTGATTACTATAGTGGCGGACACCTTACCCATGGGTATCGCCAGAATGTATCGGCTCAGATGTTTGATGCCTATAGCTATTCGGTTGATAAAGAGACCGGACTGCTTGACTATGATTCGATTGAAAAACAGGCAAAGGAAATCAAGCCCCTCATCCTGTTGGCTGGATACAGCGCATACCCACGGAAAATCAACTTCAAGAGAATGGCGGAAATCGCCCATTCTGTTGGAGCTGTCTTCATGGTTGACATGGCTCACTTTGCCGGCTTGGTCGCCGGTAAGGTGTTTACAGGGGAGTTTGAACCTGTTGCATGGGCCGATGTCGTCACGACAACAACCCACAAGACGCTTCGAGGTCCTCGTGGTGGTATGATTTTGTGCAAGCAGGAGTTTGCAGAGAGTGTGGATAAGGGTTGTCCTTTGGTGATCGGTGGTCCTTTGCCGCATGTCATGGCTGCAAAAGCCGTTGCCTTTACAGAAGCACTTGATCCTAGTTTTGCCCAGTATGCCCAAAAGATTGTGGAAAATTCCTCAGATTTGGCAAAAGCTTGCATGGATGAAGGAATTCCCGTTGCCACCGATGGGACGGACAACCATCTGATGCTGCTTGATGTCCGTAGTTTTGGTCTGAATGGAAGGCAGGCGGAATCTGCTTTGCGTGAATGTGGAGTAACACTCAACCGCAATGCACTTCCCTTCGATCCCAACGGACCTTGGTATACCAGCGGATTGAGAATCGGCACCCCTGCAGTCACCACCCTTGGTATGGGAGCTGAAGAAATGAAGGAAATTGCCTCCATCATTGCACTGGTTCTTAAAAACACCCGTCCCGCAAAGATCACCAAGGGAGAGAAGGCAGGTCAGCTGAGCAAAGCCAAGGCCATTACTGAAACGAGTGTTGGAAATGAAGCAAGATCGAGGGTGTTGAGCCTTCTCGACACGTTCAAACTGTATCCGCAGCTTGACTTGTCGTTCCTTCAAAAGCATTTCCCTCTCGACAACGAGTAGTAGTGGTGTTAGCATTGACGTGACTTGGAGGTTAGCATGGACAGTATTCCGCAAGAATTGAAGTATAGTAAGGACCATGAATGGGTTCGTCTCGAGAACGATAAGGCTTTTGTCGGCATTACCGACCACGCCCAGAGTGAACTTGGAGAGATTGTTTTTGTTGAATTGCCGCCGATTGGAGAGCGATTCAATAAAGATGAGGAAATCTCTACCGTAGAGAGTGTAAAAGCTGCTTCTGCAATCATCAATCCCATTGAGGGAGTGGTTGTTGAAGTCAATGAAGATCTGGATGGTTCTCCTGAACTGGTGAACACCGACTGCTACAAGAATTACCTGTATGCACTCGAGTCGTTTTCACGCAGTGATTATGATGAGTTGTTGAATGCAACAGATTACGGTGCGTATCTAGAAAGTCTCTAAAAAAACACAAGCGCCGCCTGTAACCGGGCGGCGTTGTCGTGTCCAGACATGAAGGAGAACAGAATGGTTTATCCCTATATACCCCATACCGATGAAGATCGGAAAAAAATGCTTGACGCTATTGGGGTCGCTTCGATTGAAGAACTATATGAAGGGCTCACAGAGGAACTGATGCTCAGTGATTCTGTCCCCATCAGTCATGGGCGGAGTGAAGACGAGGTATTGAGAATGATAACCTCCATAGCCCAAAGAAACAGCAAGGGAATTCCCTTCCTCGGTTGTGGGTGCTATGACCATCTGATTCCCTCAACTGTGCAAGCTTTGGCTAATCTTCCCTCGTTTGTTACTGCTTATACCCCGTATCAAGCAGAAATGAGCCAAGGTCTGCTCCAAGCAATTTATGAATTCCAAAGTATGATCTGCGAAATCACCGGCATGGATGTTTCCAATGCCTCCCTATATGACGGGGCGAATGCAGCTTCTGAAGCTGCTTCATTAATGATTCATGCAAAAAGAAAAGCCACGACTGTGCTTGTTTCTTCCACGATACATCCCTTTGCCCTTCAGGTGCTCACTACGTGGGCGACAGGAGCGGGACATCGGATCAGGTTGGTGTCGGAACATCTGGGAGTTGCAGATTTTTCTCAATTGGATGCAGAAATCACGGATGATGTCGCAGGCCTGATCGTACAGTCCCCCAACCGCTATGGTTTCCTGGAAGATTATTCAGGCATCGCCCAACGTCTTCATGAAAGGGGTTGTCTGTTTGCCATAAGCAGTGATCTGCTCTCCTTGGCCATGCAAAAAAGTCCTGCCGAATGGGATGCGGACATTGCAGTCGGCGACACCCAGGCCTTGGGAATTCCTCTTGGTTTTGGAGGACCTTCCTGTGGGTATATGGCGGTGACCAAAGCCTTGATGCGTAAGATTCCTGGACGCATTGTAGGAGCCACTGTGGATGCTCAAGGCAGGAAGGGCTATACCCTCACCCTGCAAGCAAGAGAACAGCACATCAAGCGGGAACATGCAACCAGCAACGTCTGCTCAAACCAGGCGCTTGCCGCTTTGATGACCACCATTCATCTCTCCTCTCTTGGTTGGGGAGGAATGGTTGAAGCTGCCCAGCAGAGTTATGTCAAAGCTCATTATCTTGCCTACCATCTGGCACAGCTTCCAGGCATCTCCTTGATTTGGGACTCTCCCTTCTGGTGTGAATTCCCTCTGGTCTTCTCAGATGCAAAACGCATGAGAAAGTTTCTTCAGGAACTGCGCAATGAAGACATCTTTGCCGGGGTGAGGCTGTCGAGCCTCACCAGAAAACCACAGGATGAATTGGTCCTCTTGGTTGCGGTGACAGAGAAGCGGAGTCGTGAAGAGCTGGAGCTGTATCTTGCAGCTGCCCGGAGGGTGATGAAATGAGTGAGTCCTTGTTGATAGATATTTCCAAATTAGGAAGAAAAGCCTACTGTTTTCCCGTTTTGGACCTTCCCCGTGGGTTTGAACAGGCCCTTCCTGAAATTCCTCAAGAGTTATTACGTCAAAAGCCTGCGCGTCTTCCCGAGGTTTCCGAGTTGGATGTCGTTCGGCATTTCACCAGGCTTTCAAATCAAGCTTATGGTGTCGACAATGGTAGTTATCCCTTGGGGTCCTGTACCATGAAGTACAACCCGAAATTGAGTGAGCAGATAGCCAAGTTGGAAGAGTTTACTTCCATTCATCCGTTGCAGGACATTTCAACGGTGCAAGGGTGCCTATCAGTCATGTACAACTTGTTGGAAGATCTTTCCTCCATCACCGGCATGCGATGGGGAAGTCTGCAACCTTGTGCTGGGGCTCATGGTGAGTACACCGGTCTGAAGATGATCAGATCATACTTCCTCAAGCGAGGAGATGTCGATCGTAACAAGGTTCTGGTTCCTGTAAGTGCACACGGAACCAATCCTGCAAGTGCAGTGATCAACGGATTTGAAGTGGTCACAGTTGCCAGTGACAGTGAAGGCTTGGTCGATATGGATGATCTTAGATCCAAACTCGACTCCTCCGTTGCAGCCTTGATGCTGACCAACCCCAATACATTGGGACTCTTTGAGAAGAACATCCTGCAGATCTCCTCTCTGGTCCATGAAATAGGTGCTCTGCTCTACTATGATGGAGCCAATTTGAATGCCATCATGGGTATGGCAACTCCAGGAGACATGGGTTTTGATGTCATACATCTTAATCTCCACAAGACGTTCTCCACTCCCCACGGAGGGGGAGGTCCTGGAAGCGGTCCTGTGATGGTAAACGAAAAATTGGTTCCATTTCTTCCCAAACCCGATATTGAACTGACTGACAGTGGCTATGTATACAATTGGGAACTACCCGATTCAATTGGCAAGGTCAGCATGTTCTGGGGGAACTTTCTTGTCTTGGTCCGTGCCTATGTGTATATCCTGCGGATGGGAAGTGAAGGAATTCGCGCGGCTTCCATGCATGCGGTGCTGAATGCCAACTATCTGAAGAGCAGGCTCAAGGATTCTTTTGAGATTCCGTATGCAAAGGGATGCATGCATGAGTTTGTCGTGAGTTGCGACAATCTGAAGAAGCGCTATGGCATTACTGCACAGGATATTGCAAAAGGACTCATCGACTGCGGGTATCATCCCCCTACGATGTATTTTCCTTCACTTGTAGGAGAAGCCTTGATGTTTGAACCCACAGAGAGTGAAAGCGTTGAGACGCTCGATGATTTTGCAGATACCTTGATTGCCTTGCTTGAAAGAGCGAAAGCTGATCCCGCGTACCTGAAAGGCTGTCCTTATACCACGCCGGTAGGGCGTCTGGATGAGGTGAAAGCTGTCAAGGAACCGAATCTCCACTACTGATATGAGCATTTTTTACTTTGCTAGATTCTGGATGTGAGGTATCTTAGAGGTATGAATAGAATACTTATACAAAACGGACTTCTTGTGGATACCGAATGGACACGACATGCAGATATCTTGGTGGAAGATTCGAAGATAGTGCATATCGCTGCAAAGATTGATGAAACAACGCTTCCAAAGGGCACAGAGATTGTGCATGCGGAAGGGTTGTGCATTCTTCCAGGTCTCATTGATGCCCATACGCATTATCATCTGGAAAGTAGGGGAACGGTCACAGCCGACTCCTTCCAAGAAGGGAGCAGATGTGCTGCCTTTGGTGGAGTGACCTGTGTCATTGATTTTGCTGATGATGATAAAAAGGGTGATCTCTCATCGTGCAGTCAAAAACGTATTGATGCCATGAAAGCGGAAATGGCAATTGATTTCTCTTTACACCAGGGCGTATATGGCTATCGAGAAAGCATCGCTACTGAGCTTGCCTCCTTGAAGGAAAAAGGGGTGAGGGTGATCAAACTCTTCACCACCTACCGGAACGTTGGGTATTTGATTGAGAAACGTGACGAGATGAAAGCAATCTTTGAAGCATGCAATGCTCTTGGTCTCATGGTGAGCGTTCACTGTGAGGACGACGCTCTCATCGATGAGATCAACGCTTCCTACACCGGACCGTATACACCTTCAGCCCATGCTGATTTGCGTCCTAGTGAAGTGGAAGCGAGGGGAATCAAGACCGTAGGTTCCCTTGCCGGTGAAATCGGCATGCCTCTGTATGTCGTTCATCTCTCCAGCAAGGCTGGTCTTGAACAGGTCAGGGAGTTGAGGGCAAATGGAGTTAGGGTCATCGTTGAGACCACTCCCCATTATCTGTTCCTCAATCGTGAAAAGCTGGAAGGTGAAAACGGTCCGCTTTTTGTCATGACTCCTCCACTGCGAACAGAAGAAGATAATCTGGCTTTGCAGGAAGCACTACTCAACGGTGAGATTCAGGTCGTCGCTACCGATCACTGCTCCTTTACCAAGGAACAGAAATTGTCCAGTGATGATTGCAGGACCATTTTCCCTGGCATTCCAGGAACTGAGGAAATGTTGCCCCTGATTCATACCTTTGTTGCCAATAGTGGGAGAATCGGGTTGCAGCAAATGGTGAATCTGCTGAGTACAGGACCTGCGAAAGCGTTTGGTCTCTATCCGAAGAAAGGTTCCATCAGGGTTGGATCCGATGCCGACTTGGTGCTGTTCGATCCTGACGAGGCTTGGACGCTTTCAAGTGAAACCACCCATTCTGCAAGTGGGTATACTCCCTATGAGGGATTTGAAGTGATCGGCAGGGCCGTCATGACGTATGTGCGTGGTCGGTTGGTGATGGGGGACAACATCTATCTTGGTATTGCCGGGA
Organism: Sphaerochaeta sp.; assembly: GCA_028699215.1. Taxonomy (GTDB): domain Bacteria; phylum Spirochaetota; class Spirochaetia; order Sphaerochaetales; family Sphaerochaetaceae; genus Sphaerochaeta. The sequence continues at coordinate 15,020 of JAQVVB010000024.1, forward strand.
ATGGCATGTTTGTTCCACAAATCGATCCTGCCAGAGGAAAGACCATCATGCACTGATGTGCAATGATAAGGATTCTTTGACGGCAGCAGAAATGCTGCCGTTTTGTATCTTCGTGAAGGGTTTCCTGTTTTCTGTAGATAGGAAGTCTGGACAATTTTATTCTAATGTATAATATTGGTTCCATTTAATTGTCAATCAGTACTATTTTCTGTACAGTATAAGAATAAGGAGCACGTATGATTACTGGAATTCTTTTCGATATGGACGGTGTTCTCATTGATTCTGAGCCCATCATCCTGCAATCAGCAATTTCCTATTTTGCTTCCATCGGCGTACGTGTCGAAGCTGAAGATTTTACTCCGTTCATCGGTGCAGGGGATAGAAGATTCCTTTGTGGCGTAGCTGAAAAATATAATGTGGTGCTTGATTTTGAAGAAGCCAGACACGCTTTGTTTGCTAAATATGGAGAGCTGGCAGCTGGTACTGGTGCTATGGAAGGAGTTCATCGATTCATAAGGAATGCAAAGAAAGCTGGACTGAAAACAGCTGTCGCTTCCAGTGCACCCCTCCAAAAGGTGTTGATCAATCTCAAGTGCATGAATCTTGCAGAATCAGATTTCGATCTGGTGGTCAGTGGGGACAGAGTCAAGCGGAACAAACCGCAGCCGGATATCTATCAGCTCTCTGCGCTCTCCCTTGGACTTGCCTGTGAGGAGTGCCTGGTACTCGAAGATGCCCTCAATGGGGTACTGGCCGGTAAACGGGCAGGGTGTATGGTTTGTGCACTTGCAACAACCTTTTCTCCCGATCAGCTTTTTGAAAAGGGTGCAGATCTGGTGGTATCATCTCTTGATGGTTTTGAGGATTTTTCCACCCTTGAGGAATTCAACGCGTTGCTTACCTCGATGATTTCTCCCTCTGACGATCGAATCACCTATGGCGCGGGAAAAATTCTTCCCTCAGCAAGTCTCTTGCAGACAAAAACCCAACTTTTTGAACTTGCCCTTCAGCAAGCCTATGATAAAAGAAAGAATGCCTATACTCCGTATTCACACTATAAAGTAGGTGCTGCAATTGTAAGCGCAGCCACCAATAGAATTTATAGTGGCTGTAATGTGGAAAATTCCAGTTATGGGGCGACTATCTGTGCTGAACGAAATGCCGTACTGAATGCTGTAGCAAATGAAGGAGCTCTCGGAATTGATACGCTGG
>JAQVVB010000261.1 GCA_028699215.1 Sphaerochaeta sp.
ACTTCTCATATCTCTTGCCATAGAGGAAGATCTCAATGTAATCGTACTTGATGAACCCACCAATCATTTGGATCTTCCTTCTCGGTTATCTCTCGAGCAGGCTCTCGCTTCTTTTTGTGGTGCTCTTATCTGTATCAGTCATGACCGCGCTTTTCTTGATGCGTTATGCACCACCCATTGGCATGTGGAAGGTGATGCAACAACTCAGGATTGCTTTTTGGCCATAGAGTGATTGTGTATTGACAGTACATGACTGTCTGGATAATGTATAGAAAAATATCAATATGGAAAAACAGTTCATATGCTGAAGGAGGTAACGAATGGTCGATGAAATCACGGTAGCCTTCATATGTGTCCATAACTCATGCAGAAGCCAGATAGCTGAAGCCTTGGGCAAGCTCAAATACTCCAACGTTTTCAAGAGCTATTCTGCAGGCACAGAAACAAAACCCATGATCAATGCTGATGCTGTAAGAATTATACGACAACTATATGGAATTGATATGGAAATAACTCAATATTCTAAAGTGATTGAAGCACTTCCTCCCATCGATATTGTGGTGACCATGGGGTGTAATGTCCATTGTCCTTACCTCCCGAGCAAATATAGGGAGGATTGGGGGTTGGATGATCCTTCTGGAAAAGATGATGAATCGTTTCTGCAGACGATCAAGACCATAGAAGAGAAGCTGGAAGACCTCAGTAGACGAATACAAGATGGATCTTTACTTTTCAAGGAGTAACTGCGTATGATTGTCCGTTCCATGCAAAAAGAAGATTGGGAATCCGTAGCCGGCATTTATCAGCAGGGTTTGGATTCCAATATGGCGAGTTTTCAAACAGACTGTCCTTCGTACGAAGATTTCGATGCATCGCATCTTCATTTTTGCCGTTTGGTATTGCTTGAAAACGATGAAATTCTTGGATGGGTTGCGCTCACTCCGTATTCCAAACGTCCGGTTTATCAAGGAGTCGCCGAGCTTTCCATTTATCTTGCACAAAATGCAAGGGGGAAGGGATTTGGCATTCAGCTGCTTTGTGCATTGATTGAGGAATCTGAGAAACAAGGTATCTGGACGTTGCAGGCAGGTATTTTATCGGATAATTATACCAGTGTTCGCCTTCATGAGAAGGCGGGTTTTCGATTGGTTGGTAAGCGAGAAAAAATTGCTCAGGATCGAACAGGAACATGGCGTGATGTGTTTCTCTATGAGAGACGGAGTGACCTCATTTGAAAGGTGCAGAGCGAAAGGACCTCTAAGGAGAGTACTCGAGGATGTGGTTGTTGAGGCTGCTCCCTTTCTTCCTAGTGGACATTATTCCCAAATAACGGTATTACATAAGGGTACCGGCCTGGTATAACAGGCCGGTGCTTTTTTGGTGAATTCATTCAGGAGATTTTTTATGCCATCAATTGCTACGATTCTGCGGGTCAAAAAGGACGATGTATCCTTGATGAACACCGTGTATTTTGCCTTTTTTACCAGTGGAATGATGAGTACGCTTATCGGCGCAATTCTTCCTTTCATGAAGACAGAATACTCAATGAGTTATGTACTCAGTGGAGCTGTCATCTCTGCACATCAAATTGGAAATTTTGCAGCTCTTCTCATAGCTGGTTTTCTCCCTTATCTGATAGGCAGAAAGAGAAGTACCATAACACTTTCCTTCGGTATTGCCATTGGTTTTTTGCTGATGACTCTTACCGGAAATCCGATTCTTCTGTTGCTTTCTTTTATGCTTACCGGTGTCGGTCGAGGTTCGATGAGCAACATCACCAATGTAGTGATGAGTGAGATTTCAGGGAACAAGGCTGCTTCTTTGAATCTTTTGCACGCTTCTTTTGCTGTGGGAGCGTTCCTCGCACCCTTTTTGGCAATCCTTTCTACTACAATCTTCGGTGTTCATTGGAGAATAAGCGCTTGGGTTCTTGTGCTGTTTGAACTGATGGCCATATTCTTTTGGAGCCGTTCTTCTTTGTCGGGAAAGCCGCTGGAAAAAAAGAAAGACCTTGGAAGCGATTTTGCCAAGAGCGGTAGTTTCTGGTTGAACACGTTCATCATGTTCTTCTATCTGTGCAGTGAAGCCTCGATAATCGGATGGCTGGTGACTTATTTCAAGGATTCCGGTATTCTCAATGCAGCGATGGCCCAGACTACAAGTTCGGCCTTATGGGTGTTCATCCTGATCGGCAGGCTGAGTTGTGCATCCTTGTCGACTAAAATCAATAAGAACTTGCTTTTGGTTATTCTGGGATTCTTCCAAGTTGTTTTCTTTATTCTGATGATTACTGTAGATAGTATTCCTCTTATCTATATGAGCATTTTTGGTTTTGGACTTGCCATGAGTGGAACGTATCCCACCACACTTTCTACTATGGACAAACGTTTCAATGAATCTACTATCGCAACGGGAACTTGTATTGCCACTGCTACCGTCGGTGCAATCACCATGCCAATCATCGTTGGTGGCGTTGCTCAAAAGGTTGGGATCGCAGGTGGAATTGCCACGATCAGCATTGCACTTGTGTGCATGTTTTCACTCATTCTTGTAAAATATTTTATTGGTAAGAAAAACATTAAGATTGCTCAGACTACTTAAGTACTCTTTGACTTTATGCTACACTGCCTCAGAAGGAATTATTGATGATTAAACAAAATAAAGATATTAGAAACATAGCCATCATCGCTCACGTCGACCATGGTAAGACAACCCTTGTTGACGGTTTGTTCAAACAGAGTGGATTGGTTTCCCGTGATACTCAGGATAGGATCATGGACAGTGGCACCTTGGAAAGAGAACGAGGTATCACCATTAGTGCAAAGAACTGTGCAATCAAATGGAACAATGTCAAGATAAACATCATTGACACTCCGGGACACGCCGATTTTGGAGGCGAAGTCGAACGAGGGTTGTCCATGGTCGATGGAGTGGTGCTGTTGGTTGATGCTGCTGAAGGCCCCTTGCCCCAGACTCGGTTTGTTCTTGAAAAAGCTCTCAAACTTAATTTGGCTCCCATCATCGTTATCAATAAGGTCGATCGACAGGACGCACGTAGCGAAGAGGTCCTCGATGAAGTATACGATTTGTTGCTTGAATTGAGCAATGATGAAGCAATGTTGGAAGTTCCCGTTTTCTATGCCATTGGAAAGAACGGCGTATGTGGGACCCAACCAGATAAACTCGACGACAACCTCCATCAGTTGATGGATTGTATCATCGACTATATTCCTGCCCCTACGTACGATGATGCTGAACCTTTCCAGATGTTGGTCAGCGATCTTTCATACAGTGACTTCTTAGGGCGTCTTGCCATCGGTAAGATCATCAATGGTAGAGCCAACATGTATGATTCCTTGGTCTGCATCCAGGAAGGGAACGTACATAAGCCGCTTCGTATCACGAAGTTACAATCGTACGATGGCCCGACTTTTCATGATGCCACCGATGTAGCGAGTGGGGACATCATTGTTCTTGCTGGAGTCGAGAATGTATCGATCGGTGACACCATCTGTACCAGTGCCTACCCAAAGGCTCTTCCCCGTATCAGTGTAGATGAGCCTACGGTTGCCATGCTTTTTTCAAAGAACATCAGTCCTCTTTCCGGCAAGGAAGGTAGTATTGTAGCTTCGGCTAAGATTTGGGAACGATTGCAGAAGGAAACTCTTCGTAACGTTTCCATCAAGGTTGAGAAAAACCCCGATGATACTTTTTCCGTGAAAGGAAGAGGTGAGTTTCAGATGGCCATCATCGTAGAACAAATGCGCCGTGAAGGTTTTGAACTCTGCGTAGGAAGACCAAGGACTATTTTCAAGACGAATGAAAAAGGCCAGAAGACTGAACCTGTCGAATATTTGATGATCGACTGCCCAGAGGAATCGAGCGGACAGGTCATGGATAAGCTTGCCAAGCGAAAAGCTTTGATGAGCGACATCACTTACTCCGGTAATGGAAGGGGGAAGATGAAGTTTGAAATACCAGCCAGAGGCCTAATTGGATATCATTATGAATTTCTTACTGATACCAGATGAATGGGCATGATGAATAGTT
>JAQVVB010000262.1 GCA_028699215.1 Sphaerochaeta sp.
TAGCTAGGTTGATGGCGGTAGTGCTTTTCCCTTCTCCCTTTACTGTACTGGTCACGAGAAAAGTAGCGCCTTGCTTTGGGTATTTCAGGCGTAAAGGACGTGCAAATATGCGATAGAGCTCAATTTGGTGGGATTCTTCTCGCTCACTTGGGGTAAGTGCGGTAGTGTTTCTAAGATAGGGGAACGCTCCTATTACTGTCATATTGAGCTTCTGTTTGGCATCAGCACTCGATTTGATTCTCGTGTCAGTGACGATGGTAATGAGGATAATGACAAACCCAAACAAAAATACTAAAACGGCAATGATTATTGCGATCAGTTTTTTATTGGATTCCATGGGCAGTAATGGTATGGCAGCATCACTGATTATATAAAAATCAGACTGCGATTTTTCTGAGATTGTAATATATTGATTGAGTATCTTTTCCAATCCACGGGTTTCTGCTTCCAAAGAAATGACATTGCCGTTGAGTGTGTCATAGGTCTGACTTATAGTCGGCATGTCTATGAAGTTCTCTTTCATAGAGTCATATCGTTCCGTGTCTGAGGCTAATTGAAGTTCAATGCGTATCAGCTCCAGCTCATTTTCCAAAAACAGAAGTTTGACTTGTTGGAGATATTCATTTGTATTTGCGTTTTCTTCCAATCCAATGTGGGGCAACGCCCTAATATCATCAATTTCCTGTTTCAGGAGTTGAATCTCCTCAGTTTTACTGGTTTTCGCTTTCAAGAGTTGGTAGTCATAGTTAGCTGTTTCAAATTCACTGCGACTGATCAAACCCCTGACATACTCATTTTCAGCTATGGTAAGTTTAGTCTTTAAACGTTCCAGCTCAATGGGGTCGGTGGTTTCTGCACGAAGGAAGTCAATCTTGTCATTGATTTGATTGATTCTGTTGGTTGCTTCATCGGTGGTTATTCCTGGTTTCAAAGGTTGTTTGGATAAGGCATCCAGGCGTTCAAGTTCTGCTTGACCAACACTCTGGATTTCATTTTTTACACGAATGACACGTTGCTGATAAATCTCTTTTTGCTGTTTGTTCTTTTGTAAAGAAAGCTCCAGTTCAGCGAGTTCGCTTGCATAGATGGTCGTCTGGGTTTTAATGTCCCTTATGTTGTACAGTTCTATAAAATCTGTAAAACGCGTCCTGGCCTCAACCAATTCTTTGGATGTTGCATCATACTGTTGTCTGAGTCCGTCCAGTTGACTTTTGAGTTCTGTTTTGATCCTTGTATCGTTTGTTTCAAGAAAGATATCCCTGATGGTATTGGCTACACTTTGGGCTTCTTCTGATATTTCTGACTGGGCAGCGATAAACATAAGGTTGGTGTCTTGTGCGACATACACGTCTATGGATGATCCCAATTGCTCAAGGGTTTTCTCAAGGTTAAGTCGTATTCTCAACTCTTCAAGATTTGGTCGTGTCTTGACCATGTTGACTCTGTTCCATAGAGATGTATTGGAGGCTTCGAACTTTATCAGACCTGCCCCCTGCTCATACGATAGTTCCGTTCCTTCCCCTACGCTCTGATAGATTCTGAAGGTATCAGGTACATAAGACTCTATGGGTTGATAAAAAAGGACAGTAGTGGATTCAAACTTCTGGGTGCCAAGTAAAAGAGCTCCACCGATTCCCGAGGCACAGGCGATGATGAAAAGAAAAATAATCCACCAAATTTTTAAGCGGAGGGTCTTGAGGACTGTTTTCAGTTCTAAGGGAATTCGGAACTCTTCCTTATTTGCCGATAGTTCTGCACTCATGAGTTAACTCCTGGTCCTGAGACGAACAACTTTTTCACGTACTTTTTGTTTCATGTTTTGGTCAATGGATAAAAACCAGAAGAGTACCAAATAGATCAATACTCCTGGGACTGCTTTCATCATCATATCCCACAGACCTTGTACAGGGAAGAACGTTTTAAGGAGGAAGCCACTTCCCACCAGAACAATTCCAGGTAATAAAACGGGGAGATAGACTTTTGTAAGGTAGTGGTGGTAAGGGAAAGCATACAGTTTGGAAGCCTTATGCAGGGTCACTGCCACGTTATTGGCAACTGTCGAAATGAGGGTACCCATGGCAATGCCTGCCAATCCCATGAATTGCACGAGAATCAGACTGGCACCCAAATCAATGATGATGGATGATATGGATACTTTGGCAGTGAATGCATGTTCCCCGGTCATCATCAAAACATTTGAGGCGATAAGCTCGGGAATGGTAAGCAGGAAAGAGGTCATCAGAAGCAGCAAGGGTACATTTGCCTGCAGGAAATCGGGACCCACCCAGAAAAAGAGCAATTCCTTGGAAAATACATAGATGGTGAGGGTTATAAGGGCTCCCGTGGCTGTTATGTATTTTGCAATATCAAGGAGCAAGTACCGTATTGTCTCGTCCTCCTTGTTTTCCTTTAGCTCTGAAATGAGAGGAGTAAGCACATTTACCAGTTGTTTGGAGAGCAGAAATGCGTATTCGTTTATTTTGAGGGCGACAGCATAGATACCGACCAACTGCAAGTTCAAGGTAAGCTGCACGATCATGGTGTCGGTTTGGAAAAGTACAAGGCCTGCAATGGTGGTGATGAAGGAATACATGCTGAAGGAGACGGCTTCCTTAAGAAAGGATTTTTTTACTTTTTTTAAGGACAGTGAAAGGCCTTTAGTTTTTCTATAGGCAAAGAATAGATAGAGCAGGTTTTCGCCAAAGAAGGTAAGGCAGTTCACTGTCGCCAAGCCGATCACTCCCAAATCGTTTCGCAACGCTAGGAATGCAGAGGCTGCATAGACTATTGAACTTAGGATTTGGATGATATTGATCAAGTAGATGCGTTGTTCCCCAAAGAGTACTCCTTTGAAGAGACTCATGGGAATTTGAATGAGCAGCGAACGGACTCCAAGGATAATCAGCAAGGTCACTGCAATTGGTATGAGAGGTTCTGGGATTGAGAAGAGCCTTCCATAAAAGAAAGAGAAAGCTCCTAGGATAAGCATGCCTCCAAGAGCAAGCATGACGTATACAAAGAGGACTGTACTGAGCATGGTGTTGCGATATTCTAGATTTCCGTTGACTCTAGTTTCTCCAGTCCACTTGACAACTCCCAGACCAAAGCCAAAATCCAAGAGGGAGAAGAAACCTATGATGGAGAAGGTAAGGGACCAAAGGCCATACAGATCCTGGCCAAGGCTTTTGATGATGAAGGGGATGAGCCAGAAGGATATCACCATGGAGAAAAAGAACCTGAAGTAGTTGGTTAATGCGTTGATGGTCGTTGTCTGTACCCTACGATTATCACTCATGGTATTTCTTCCTTTCACTTGCCTTGTCACGTTTGACTTTTGTGATGAGTGCTTGTCCAAAACTTGCGGCAACCACCAGTTGGTAGAGCACCGTGGATTGTCGTAATACCCATTCAAACATTCCAATGGCAAACACAGCTGTTAAGCCAACCACTAATGCTAATAGTAACCGCTGTTCTAGGCTTTTCCAAGACAATCCATTCCAAATCATGGAAAAAACAAAGAGAACCATAATAAGGATCAGATAATACATTCCCCAGTACCCCATTTCTGCAGCTGTAAGGAGGTAAATATGATGTGCAACACCGGCTTGTGTTTCATAACGCATGACCGAAATGTGTTCACGATATTTTTTTGTAACCGTGAGTACTTGGGAATATTGGTTGAGTCCCACACCAAACTTATTGTCATCAGCCATCATGATCGCCGCGACTTCAAACTCATTTCTCGCTTCTTCACTCGTTTTTGGTGCATTGAGGAATCTATCAATGACTGTATCGATAACCATGAGTCCCCCTAAGGTCATGCAGAGGAGAAGTAAAATAGTAGTGAATTTAATCCGTTTGTTCTTTATTCGGAAATTGGAAATGATGAGAGCTGCTACGATCGAACCTCCAGCCATGATGATTCCTGTACGGGAACCCGTAGCTAAAATGGCGAGGGTCATACCGAGGACTGAGCACAAGGATAGTAGATAGTGCCGAATTTTGAGATTGACATCACTGGTTAGCCAGACCAATAG
>JAQVVB010000025.1 GCA_028699215.1 Sphaerochaeta sp.
GAACGGAATTTCCAAGGGACCGCAATCGTTAAGCTGGCAAATTGTAGAATGCCAGGCGATGACGTCATCAAAGTGATGTGCAAAAGCAAAATCATTACCGGTCATAACATATTCACCAACAAGGCGCGTGCTGCAACGGCAACCGAGCTGGGGAGCAATATCGTAAATGAAAGCGTTCTTGAAAGCAGTCGGAACAGTCAAGCGAAGATATTCCACCACTTCTCTCATTGTGTTGCGGGTGTTCATCTCGGTAGCAGTCTGGTCTTCGATGACACTGCAATCTCTTCCGGCATGCCAGTTATTGACCCAACAGACATCATTCGTGGGACCGGGCAGGGGGATCGATTTGAAACCTGCAACCTTGTCGAGATTTGTTCTGAGGATAGTGGCTTCCTGGGGATGGGCACTCTTCCATTCATAGAAGTTGTTCCAATCGACTCCACCGATTCTCCAAACAAGCGCTGTGGTACTGGATCGTGTCTCCCCGTCCGCCAAGGTAGCGTAAGGAGCTCCGGCCTGTTTGAAGATGTCTCCATCCCCTGTTGCGTCAATGACGGTTTTCGCAAGGATTGCCTTTCGGCCTTCCTTACTTTCGAAAATTACGCCTTTGACCGCGTTGCCCTCCATAATCGGTTTGACACCGAGTGTATGGCAACAAACCTTAATCCGATCTTTGAGTTCGAGAAGCATTTTATCCATCTCGATCTTCAATTGGTTGGGTTCAAAATAAATTGACCTGACCAAGCAGGAAGGCTTAGCTCCCCCGAAATTGGCGCTTACGCAGTCATGGTAGGCACGGAAAGCGTTGAGGAGGAGAGGATCAGTGCTCCCTATTTGGTCGAGGGAAGGTCCAAGAGCAGCTCCGGGAATTTTTCCAAGTCTTGTGAACCATTCCTCCTGGAGACCGCGAACGAAAGATTTTCCATACCAACTGAGGTCAGGAACCATTATGACGTAACCGCCCGTAACATCGCCGCCCATATACCCGTAACGTTCAAGGAGTATTACACTTTTCGAGCCGGCCCTGGCAGCAGCAACGGCAGCGGAGTGTCCTGCCGCGCCGCCACCGATGACAAGTATGTCGCATTCGTCATAAATCGGAGTTTCTTGTTCTTTTTCAATAATCGTAGTTGCCATTATTCGTTCCTTTTAAAAATTATCCAATGTAGCCAAGAAAAATACAAACCAGACTGCATATTACGATAAAGATAATATTGGTCATCGCACCCTTGGTAAAAATGAACTTGGATGTCATCTCTTCACGACCGAGTAGAAGTGGTGCATAAGCAATTGAACCGTTGGTAAGGAATGCGCACAGTCCTGAAAGGATGGTCGCAATTCCGAGAACGGTTGCAAAGTTACCACCAGAGGTGAGTTGCATCTTGCATGCAAGAGGAATGCAGATAGCATTGATGGTAAAGCTTACAGGCATACCGTTGGTGAAGTTCGTGAAGAATGTCGAAATAACGACGCAAAAAATAACCATGATCGGCCAATTCGCATTTCCCAGAATTGGAGTAAGCATGTTGGAGATGGCAACCTTGATGCCATAGGCATCGGATGCAATGGCACCACCACAGATTGTGAAACAACCAGCTACCGCGACGATTCCCCACATGGTCTTGGTCTGGAGAAGTTTTACACCGTTGATGAAAGGCTTGCCCTCTTTGTCCCTCATCATGCAAAGAATTGTAAAGAGAATAATCCATACCCAGGTGGTTCCGACTTTATTATAGAAAGCAGTGAAAGCAGATTCTTTGGGAAGAACCAGACTTGCAATGAGGAAGAGAATACCAAAGAACATGAAGCCAAAAAGGATTTTCTGTTTGGAAGTCATCTTCATGTCTTCTTCTTTGATGTTGAGATCCGCAAAACGGAACCTCTCGAGAGGAGTAAGGTCAGTCTTCCAGACAAAGCGCATGAAAAAGCCATAGCCAAGAACGAAAAGAGCGACAACGAGCGTGGCACCAAAGAGATAGAGACCACTGTTAAATTCGAGTCCGCTGCCTTGCATGATGCTGCTTATGATAGCGATGGATGAAAGGTGGACGCCTTTGAAGGGAAGAATATAGGCACCCATTGCAGAAATATAAACGCCAAGAAGCAATTGTCTCTTGAGATCGCTGTCTTTTTCAATCTTGCAGTTTTCACAGAGACCGTCCAAGATGGGATACCAGAGAAGAAGCATGGCGGTCGGGCTGCTTACCAGCGCCGAGCAAATCAGGACCGCAAAAAAAATGGTCATGGTGAGACGCATTGGATGTCCCTGCAATAATTTAATGCGTAAAATCTTTCTTGCAAAAACGTTGACGGCTCCAGACTCAGTCAAGGCCCCAGTCAAGGCCATCACCCAGATGATCTGCTGGATGGTCGTATTACCGAACCATAGCTTGAGAAGATCTCCCGCAGAAGCAAATCCACATAAGATCATTGCGAAGAGGCCCATTACGGCAGGCCAGAATATCTCGCCCGTAGTTATTGTAGCGATAAGAACGCCGAAAAATACCCCTAGCATTCCAATACCGACTTCATTAATACCAGCAAAAGGTGGAACAACCATTCTGAACAGGAACATGAAGGCTAGCGAAATTGCTGCCCAGATGTAATACACTGTTGTTTTCTTGGAAATACTGCTTGACTGATTCATTCTAAATGCTCCTTTTTTATCCACAGAACAAGTGAGATTGCAAATTACATTATATATCTTATATCTTGCTAAATGCAAAAATGCAAGCTTTTTTATGTATGAATTATCACCAAGCAGAGAAATCGGCTTATTTTTAGCCCTACTCTCCCTGAAGTTTTGTTGGAAATATTTGCTGATGACAAGTAAAATTGGCGGAAAATTTGTAGTTTCCAAATGGAATTCTATACTTTTAATCGAGATTGTCTAGACACATTAAAAACCGCACCCAGATTCAGGATGCGGCATTCACAGATAAAACAAAAAAATTACTTTTTTTATTTTTCTACCCTTGCAATATAAGAAAGAATACCAGGAGTCATCCGGTCAGTCGTTTTTCTCAGAGACTCGCAAACTCCGTCGGCATTGCCTTTCCTCACACAGCCAATCATATTGTCAAAATCTCTAAGATCATCCTCCTTATGAATTCCTTCGGCGGCATAGATGTATCGCAGCAGAAGTTGAAGCCCCTGCATGGATATCATTGTATTGTCGAGCCGGCGGTTTCCACAGGTGTGGTAAAAGACACCGATGAGAAGGTGCACTGAGGTTACCTGCTCTTCTGCCGTTTTTGCAACGGCAAAAGCTTTTCTGTATTTTTCAAGTTCTTCCGCGGTTTTTTCGGGGTCGCTCCGTTTCAGCGAAAGCTTTATTGCTGCACAATGTAAAGTCATGGCCAATTCCTGGATTTCCTCGACATCATGGACGTCCAAAGAAAGAACCGAAGCTCCAAAATTGTTTTTATAACTGATGAGCCCTTCCAGCTGAAGTCTGTTCACCGCCTCTCTGATCGGCGTGCAACTGACCCCGATTTTCGTTTGCAATTCATTGACGTTGATCCTGCTTCCGAGAGGGAAACGGAGTTGGAGAATGTCGTTTCTCATTGTTTCATAGACTTGGTCGACCAGAGACCTTTTATCAAGCATTCCATTTTCCTCAAAATTATTTTATTTCTTATAAGATATATTAAATCAATCTTTGATAAAGATACACTAATTTCTGACCAAGCGGCTATACAATCTAGCAAATCACAAGCTAAAAAATTTCTGCATCATGCCTACTATGCCTCTCATGTTTTTTTACGCTCGAAAACGGTAAAAGTGTCAGGAAATCTTACGAAATCATTCCACCCCCAATTCGATAATACAAACAAATGAAGAGCAGAAAAACCCGTCAAATCCTTGTTGCAAACTGCAAAGGTTTTGACGGTTTCCTTTTTTTTGACCTCTGCTTAGAATAGCTTTCTTACAGCACCCACCACATCTTCCTTTGAGGGAATGACCTGCTTTTCCAGCTCAGGAGAGAAAGGAATCGGACTTTCTTTTCCACAAAGACGGACAACCGGAGCCCTCAGAGAAGCAAAACACTCAGCATCAGAGGCAACCAATGCAGAAACCTCGGCTCCATAACCGCCGTACTCAGGACTGTCATGCACGATGAGCAGTCTCCCTGTCTTCTTGACAGAACGAAGAATGGTAGATGCATCCATGGGTTTGAGGGTGACCAGATCCAAGACTTCTGCTTCAATTTCATCCTGGGCACTCAATACTGCCGCTGCCTCGAGACAGGTGGTCACAGCATGGCTGTAGGAAACGATGGTCACGTGGTTTCCCCGTTTCTTGACCACAGCCTTTCCTATAGGAAGCAGGTACTGATCATCGCCTACCGGACCAAGGTTGTTGTACAGGTGCTTATTTTCAAAATAAAGCACAGGATTGTTGCTTCGAATCGCACTTTTAAGCAGGGCTTTGGCATCGCCGGGACAACTGGGAGCTACGATGATGAGTCCGGGAACATTGGCAAACATTGCTTCCAGACTTTGGGTATGTTGGGCACCATGGCCGGTCCCACTGCCGATAGGCGCACGAAGCACCATAGGAGATGAGAGTTGTCCTGCGCTCATGAACCGGAGTTTTGCTGCATGGTTTATCAAGGGATCGCTTGCTAGCGTGGCAAAATCGCCATACATGATCTCCACGATGGGGCGAAGCCCCAACATGGAAGCTCCTACGGCCAAACCGGTGAAGGCCTCCTCACTTACAGGAGTCTCCCACAGTTGGCCTGGATGCTTTTCATAGAGGTCGCCTGTCACCTTGAAACAACCTCCATATTGCCCGATGTCCTCACCAAGAAGATGCACTGCCTTATCGCGCCCCATCTCTTCATCCAAAGCTTCCCTGATGGCATCCCGGTAACTGATCCTGGTGGTGTTCGTACAGGGTTTATACGGTTCTTCCTCTTCGGGAGTGAAGAGATAGCCCATTGCATTCTCCAAAGAAATCGTGGAGGACCTAACTGCAAGGGCATCAGTTGCAGCTTCATCGACCGTATGTTTTGCTTCCACAATCAAAGAAGCGACATCCTCTTCTGAAAAATGGTATTTCTCCACCATGACCTTGGAAAACAAGGAGATGGGGTCCCTTTGGAGCCAAAGATTTTCTTCTTCGCGACTTCGATACACGCAGTGGTCACTCTTGGAATGACCACACGTCCTATACGTCTTCACTTCAAGGAAGTAGGGTTTGCCGGTGGTTCTTATTCTCTTTACTGCATGCTTTGCAGCTGCATAGACAGCTTCAACATCATTACCATCCACTACCGCATACTCGGTGGAATACCCTTCACTTCGTTTTGCCAAAGAATCGGTGGAAATGACCTTCGAAGAAGGAGCACTCATGCCGTATCCATTGTTTTCGCAAAAAAACAGAACAGGAAGCTGCCACACCGAGGCAAGGTTCATGCTTTCATGAACGATACCACGACTGGTTGCCCCATCGCCGAAAATCGCTACGCTGATCGCTTGGCTTTTCTGTTGCTTGAGAGCGAACGCCAGGCCGATTGCAAGGCTCACGCCACTGCCGACCACGGCTGAAGAACCTGCATTCCAATGCTCGACATCGGTCATGTGCATCGAGCCACCAAGGCCTTTGCAGATACCATCGGAGGAACCGAACATCTCACTGAACATCTTTCTTTCGCTGGTTCCTCTGGCTATCGTATGTCCATGACAACGATGGGTAGGCACAATCCAATCGCCCTCACCCAACGCCAAGGCAAGACCGGCCTGGGCCGCTTCCTGTCCTATGGAAAGATGAGTGGTCCCATGCATCTCTTTATGCTTGAAGAAATCATCTATGCGTTCTTCAAAATGGCGCGAACGCACCATAACCGAAAGGGCAAACTGCGCCTGTTCTCTGGAAAAATTCATCTCTGCTCCTTGGCAGGATATGCAGTCCCGCCCTTTCAAGCCAAAAAAGGCCCGAAGCTATAGTAGGTAATGTATAGCCTTATTGATTGGCTAGTATTTTGTCAATGAAGCCAATATATACCGTATGATAATCTTCGTCACGATAGTTATGTTCAATTCCAGGTAAAACGAACTGGTTCTTCTCAATATGCATGACAGAAGCTTTCGTACAGGAGAAAACCAACGTTGCCTGCTTGAAGGTTACACGATCGGGACCATCCGGTGCAGAAATGTACACAGGTTCCAACCCTGTTGCTGCAATCTTGTCCCCGTCCCTTCCACTGTGTTTGCCACACCACAGCAAGCTGTCCTTCATCTCGGGTCCAAAGAAAGAACAGGTGAATCCATTGCTGGAATCCAAGAACTGATGGGTGAAGCGACTATCGCGTACATACAAGGTGATGATGTTTTTTCCCCAGAGTACACCCATAGACCCCCAAGAGGCTGTCATGGTATTGAAACTCTCAGGATTTCCTGCAGTTATCAGAAAACCATGTTTACCAATCGCCGTAAAGGGATTCATCTCCAAAACTTCTGCTGCCACTTCACTATACATAGCTTCCTCCAATCGATGTCCACAGTGTAACTTTCCTCAATACTGGGGTCAAGTGGTCAAAAATATTTCATTCTTTTTCCTTTTTCATCGGAGTTTGCACCCCCTTCCGTGACATTGACACTCCCTTGTTTTTCTAGTATTCCTAACCACATACAGACATCATTCCAACAGTTTACCTGTTGCGTTGAGGAGGCCCAATGAAAGATTCCCTCGCGATCCCTGCTTTGACAGAGGATCTTGCACGTGTTCTGATCGATGCAGACACGATTAATCGCAGGGTAGATGAACTCGCTCGGAAAATCAGCGCTGACTACGCCGGCACAAAAGGAACGCTTTTGCTGGTCGGAGTTCTCAAAGGCTCCTTTATCTTTACTGCAGATCTGGCCAGAAGACTTTCAGTCGACCATGTCGTCGATTTCATCGCACTCTCTTCCTACCATGGAGATCACAGCGGCAATGTCCGTCTTCTCATGGACACCAGAGAGAATATGGAAGACCGGCATGTGCTGATCATCGAGGACATCCTCGACAGCGGCAACACTCTCGACTACCTGATCCGCAACTTCAAGACCCGCAATCCTGCTTCGGTAAAGACAGCCGTCTTGTTGGACAAACCGGATCGACACATAGTTCCGGTGACCATCGACTATGTAGGTTTCACGATTCCTGACGTTTGGGTTGTAGGCTATGGTCTCGACTATAATGAAAAGCACCGAACCCTTCCCTATATTGCAGAAATGTATCCGCAAGCCTAATCCAAGGAGCACAAAATGGATGAAAATAAATTCTATGTCAGTTACAATTCGGTTCATAAACTCGTCAAGAACCTCAGCAAACAACTCACCGAAACCGGTTTTGACCCCGATGTCATTGTAGCGATTGGAAGTGGCGGCTTTATCCCTGCCCGAATCATGAAGACCTTCATCAACCGACCCATCTATGCAGTAGGCATCTCCTACTATGGTATCGATAAAAAGCACAAGGACCACCCCACCAAAATCCAATGGATCGATGAAGTTCAATCCCAGTTGGAAGGTAAGAAGGTTCTCCTCATCGACGAGGTTGACGACACGCGCGCTACACTGGCATACTGCGTAGGTGAGCTCTTGAAATTCAATCCTGAAGAAATCGCGGTCTTGGTCCTGCACAACAAAGTAAAGGACAAGGACGTCGAATTCCCGGTAGAGATCAAGCGCTACTTTGCAGGTATGCAAATCGAAAATGTCTGGATCAAATACCCTTGGGATGCCGATGACATTGAATTGCATACAGAGAATGAGAGGATCATGCTTGAAGCATTGAGAAAGCAGGGCAAGGAGCTGTACTAATGAGCAACATTACATCGATCGTAGGAGCACAGTGGGGAGACGAAGGCAAAGGCCGCATCGTCGACTATCTGGCAGTGAATTCCGACATGGTGATCCGTTACCAGGGAGGAGACAATGCCGGTCATACCGTTATCAACGATAAAGGTAAATTCGCCCTGCATATCATTCCCTCTGGAATCTTCAATCCAAACACGATCAATATCGTAGGAGCGGGAACTGTGGTGAACTTTGAAACCATGGCAACCGAATTGGCTTCCATCGCAGCAAAAGGTGTAGAGGTCCAGAACCTCTTCATCGATGTCCGCGCCCATTTGATCATGCCCTACCACTGCATGCTTGACGGAGCCCAGGAGGGATCCAAGAGCGAAAAAATGCAGATAGGCACCACAAAACGCGGTATTGGCCCCTGCTATAGCGACAAGGCGACCCGGTCAGGAATCCGAGCAGCAGACCTGCTTGATTTCGACCGACTGAAAAACCGACTGGAAATGGCCCTTCCTCAGAAGAACAGGGAACTTGCCTACTTCGGTCTCCCCGAAGTCACCGTCGATCAGATGCTGGCACTTTGCGCCACCTGGAAGGATCAGTTCGGTGACAAGATCATCGATACCGTCCCCTTGGTACGTCAAGCTCATGAAGACCACAAGAAAATCTTGTTGGAAGGTCAGTTGGGCATCATGCGTGACCTCGACTGGGGAATCTATCCCTACACCACCAGCTCAAGCCCGACATCAGGGGGAGCAACCATAGGCGCAGGAATTGCACCCAGCAGAATCAGTGAAGTCATTGGTGTTGCCAAGGTCTACTCCACCAGTGTGGGGGGCGGTCCGTTCATGACCGAACTTTTCGACGAGACGGGAAAGAAACTGAGGGATGTCGGCCAAGAATACGGGGCCACCACAGGAAGACCCAGAAGATGCGGATGGTTTGATGCAGTTGCTGCTGATTACTCATGCTGGATCAACGGGTTCACCGGTATTGCACTCACCAAGTTGGATATCCTCGATTCTTTTGAAAAGCTCAAGATTTGCGTCGCATACAAGGTCAATGGAGAGGTTATCAAATACCTCCCGGAAACCGCCTTGCAGGAGATCGCAGAACCGATATATGAAGAGTACGATGGTTGGATGAGCGACACCAGCTCGGTTCGCAAGTGGGAAGATCTTCCCAAGAACGCTCAGCTGTATTGCAAGCGTCTTGGAGAACTCATTGGAGCTCCGATCAAATACATTTCCGTCGGTCCGGAACGAGACCAGATCATCATCATGTAAGTAATTTGAAAAATAGATCGCATACAGCACCTGGAAGAGAAGCCAGGTGCTTTTTATTCACTATATATCTGCATATCCCCATCGATGATCGTTTGGAAGTACGCTTCCACCCATGCCTTCGCTTCATTTGCCTTGCGCTGTTTGACAAGCTCAAAGGTCTTTAACGTACTGCTGTACACGGTCTCACACCCATAGAGCCTGCAAAACCGTTCCCACAGAGCTATGATGGGAATGGAAAAGGACGAGTAGATGAGGGGAAGCAACGTATTTTGTGTAACGAGACAAAACTCGTGATGAAACGTAAAGAGCGCCTTTGCACACGAAGAAGGATTTTCCGCCTGTCTGAGTTTCTCCAGATAGGGAACAAGGGAATCAATTTCTGCATCGCTGGCTTTCTCTATGATGGTGTCCACACTCAACAAGTCAAATGCCTTTCGTATTTCCAGAATCGATCGTATCTCAGCACGCCTGAGCGTCCCCCCATTGTAGGTCATGATCGAGAGAATCGCCCCAACCTTCCCTTGCCTCCTGAAATCATTCACAAAGATACCGATACGAGGTCGAACTTCCAAAAAACCCTTTCCGATCATCTCCGCTATCCCCGCGTGAACCACAGTACGACTGATGTTGAGTTGTTCCGCCAACTCCCGCTCTGAAGGCAGTTGAGAACCTATCTCAAGCTTTCCCGAGAGGATCATATCTTCGATTTGTCGTACAAACAGGTCCTTAAGTGAAGGGGCGTACAGTTTTTCAAATTCCATGCGTTGAATCTCCTGAATGGTCTCTGGTATTACCAAGTACATTGTACTTACTTTTTTCTCAATCGACAACATAAATAGCAAAAAAATATGAAATTTTAATGATTTATAGATATAATTTTATTGGTATATAGTAAAAACCATGATACGATACCTCTGGTATTACCAATCAAACATATCTATATTTTTTACCCAACAGGAGGGAAAAGCCATGGCTTTTTTCCAATCGCCAACCATGTCCAGCTATCTCATGCTCATCGCCATCTTCTGTATTCTGATTCTCTTGAATGAAATCAGTCGTCGCTCCCAGGCAGGAGGATTCATCCTTTTCATCATCCTCCCTCTTTTTTTGACCATCTTTGTCTGGCCGAAAACAACCAAAGGAACAAGCGTTGATGATTGGTTCCACTACTTCAAGGTCTATTCATCATTAGCAGGTTGTATTGGATTCTGGGCGATCAGAAACTTCAAAAATCTGAACCAGAACAAATGGGCCCTCTGTTTCCCTCCCCTCATTCTCTCCATCAACATTCTTGAAGCGGTTGCCAGAGACTTCCAAATAGGCAACTTGGGTCTGGTGAACCAGATTTTCGAAGGAATGGGGACTACCAGTGGAACGTGGAATTATCTCAACGGCATAGCAGGAATCTTGAACATCATCACCATCACCGGATGGGTGGGAATCTGCATCAGCAGCAAAAAGAGCAAGGATATGCTCTGGCCCGACATGCTCTGGTTCTGGATAGTCGCCTACGACCTTTGGAATTTCGCCTACACCTACAACTGCCTTGGTGATCATGCCTGGTACTGTGGCATCGCCTTACTCCTTGCGCCTACCGTCACTGCATTTACGGTTGGAAAAGGTGCATGGTTGCAACATCGTGCCCACACATTGGCTCTTTGGTGCATGTTTGCCATGACAATCCCCTCTTTCATCGATGAATCCCAATTTGCCGTCAAATCGACGCAAGATCCTCGTTCCTTGTATTTGATGAGTTCTTTGGCACTTGGTGCCAATATCGCCGTGTTGGTCTACATGCTGTACAAAACAATCAAGACTCACAGAAACGGCTATACCGCCGAGCTCTATTCAGATCTCAAAGGCTACGCAGAAATCAAGGCACTAGCTGTCAAATAACCCCAAAAAAGGAGTCGCACCATGCATGAGTTCAAAGTTTTGGAAATCAAAAAAAGCATATTTGCAAGCAACGAAGAACAAGCCGACCAATTGAGGATCAAACTGAAAGAAAACCATCAGTTTTTGCTCAATCTGATGTCCTCCCCAGGTTCAGGAAAAACCACAACCCTGAAAAGAACCATTGCTGCGTTACAGGATGATTTTACAATAGGGGTCATGGAAGCAGATATAGATTCCGATGTCGATGCCCAGACCATTTCCAAGACTGGGGCAAAGGTCATCCAGCTGCATACAGGCGGCATGTGCCACTTGGATGCAGAAATGACTGCTCAAGGCTTGGAAGGGCTGGAAGGTGACGATCTTGACTTGATCATCCTGGAAAATGTGGGAAATCTTGTCTGTCCTGCGGAATTCGATACGGGATCCGTCAAAAACGCCATGATCCTCAGCGTCCCCGAGGGAGATGACAAACCGCTCAAATATCCCTTGATGTTCACCATTTGCGATGTCTTGCTGATCAATAAGATCGATGTACTCCCCTATTTCGATTTCGATCTTGCCTTGTGCATGGAGCGTGCAAAAGCCTTGAACCCAAAAATCAAGGTCTTCCCTATTTCTTCAAAAACAGGAGAAGGAATGGATGAATGGGTAGCGTGGCTGCGTAACGAAACAAACACCTGGAATGCATAAGGAATAACTAAAGATGGAAAAGAAATATACCGTACTGGAATTTGCAAACAAGGTAAGCAGAAAGAAAAAGGGAGCGAAGGATGCCTTTGACTTCGATGCTCCAGAATACCGGATTCTTGAGCCTGTCGTCACTGACGAGATGGCTGAAGCTGCCCTTGCCTTGGAGTTTCGAAAACCCCAGAGCGCCAAAGAAGTGAGCATCATCTGCAACAAAAGCGAAGAGAGAACCCGGGAGCTTTTGGAGCAACTGGCCATCGCCGGTGTCTGCTTTGTGAACAACAAGGAGGGTATCGACAAATATTGGTATGACACCTGGGTTCCTGGAATTATGGAAATGATGGTGAACAACATCGATAATGTCCACAAACACCCTGAAATAGCCAGGGCTTTCAATGACTATGGTGTGGTTCGTGGTGCAAAATCTGCAGGAATGTTTCCTGTCGGCGTAGGACTGATGCGCGTCATTCCCATTGAAACGGCGATTTCGGGAGAGACCAGACGGGCCTCGTATGAGGAGATTTCCAAATACCTCAATGAAAGCACCATCTTCTCTGTCTCCGACTGTGCATGCAGAACAGTAAGAGAATCCATGGGAGAAGGCTGTGGCCACCTCAAGGAAGACATGTGCATCCAACTCGGACATGCTGCCGAATACTATATCAGGACCAAGCGGGGAAAGGAAATCACTCGTGAACAGGCCTTTGACATCATCAAGAGAGCTGAAGAAAATGGTTTGATGCACCAGATCCCCAACCTCGATGGAGAAGGAAAGACCCATGCCATCTGCAACTGTTGTGGATGCTCCTGCCTCTCTCTGAGAACTTCCGAAATGTTTCTCAATACCGATATGGTGCGCTCCAACTATGTGGCGGTGGTCGATACAGAAAAGTGTGTGGCCTGTGGAGAGTGTGTACAAAACTGTCCGGTGAATGCTCCTAAGCTTGGCCAAAAGCTCTGTTCCACCAAACCTATCGTAGATAAAATCGAACACAAATACACTCCCCGCAACAAGGAGTGGGGGCCTGAAGATTGGAATCCCGACTATCGGACCAATCGTGAAAATGTGGTCGAATCAGGCACCAGTCCCTGCAAGACCAACTGCCCTGCTCATATTGCTGTCCAAGGCTACATCAAGCTCGCTTCACAACAGCGCTATACCGAAGCCTTGGAATTGATCAAACAGGAAAACCCGTTCCCTGCAGTCTGCGGTCGCATCTGCCCCAAGAAATGTGAAGATGCCTGCACCCGTGGTGATATCGATGAACCCTTGGCCATCGATGACATCAAGAAATTCATCGCAGAACAGGATTTGGATGCCAACCGACGTTTCGTTCCCAAAAAGCGCCATGCATATGGGAAAAAGATCGCTGTGGTAGGTGCTGGCCCTTCAGGTCTTTCCTGCGCCTACTATCTTGCCATCGATGGCTACAAGGTGACGGTGTTTGAGAAACAGCATCTCCTTGGAGGCATGCTTACGTTAGGAATTCCTGCCTTCAGGTTGGAAAAAGACGTGGTGCAAGCTGAAATCGACATTCTCAGGGAGCTGGGTGTTGAGTTCAAGACCGGCATTGAGGTTGGAAAGGACATATCGCTTCAAACCTTGAGAGAACAAGGGTACAAGGCCTTCTATCTCGCCATCGGAGCACAGAAGGGAAGAAAGTTGGGGATAGAGGGAGAAACCTGCGGGCAAGTCGTCACTGGTGTTGAGTTCTTGAACAAGGTCAGTCTCGATCCACATGTAAGGCTTTCAGGGAAGGTCGTGGTGATCGGAGGGGGCAATGTCGCCATCGACGTAGCTCGTACCGCCACCAGAGTCGGTTCTGATAAGGTTTCTTTGTATTGTCTGGAAGCTCGTCAGGAAATGCCTGCACTTGTAGAAGAGATTGAAGAAGCTGAAGGTGAACACATCGACATCAACAATTCATATGGACCGGTTCGGATCCTTTCCCAAGAGGGAAAGGTAACCGGAGTTGAGTTCAAGAAATGCTTGTCTGTTTTCGACGACCAGAAGCGCTTCAATCCCGTTTTCGATGAAAACCAGACCATAGTGGTTCCAGCTGATACGGTGCTCCTTTCCATTGGTCAGGCCATCGACTGGGGCTCACTGCTTGAAGGCAGCAAGGTTCAGCTCAAGGGAAACAAGACAGCAATTGCCGATACTTTTACCCTTCAGACGGATGAAGAAGACGTATTTGTTGGAGGAGATGCCCTTACCGGTCCAAAATTCGCCATCGATGCCATCGCCATGGGAAAGGAGGCCAGCATTTCCATCCACCGTTTTGTACAGCCAGGACAAAGTCTGGTGATCGGGCGAGATCGCAAACTGTACACCTCTCTCGACAAAGACGCATTGGATCTGGAAGGATACGATACCATTGCACGTCAAAGACCGCTTCATGACGCTTCCAAAAACCTCTCCTTCTCTGACAACCGAGGTACGTTGACCCAGGAACAGGTACAAAAAGAGACTGACCGCTGCCTAGGTTGTGGTGCAACGATCGTCGATGAATACCTGTGTGTAGGTTGTGGACAATGCACCACCAAATGTAAGTTCGATGCCATTTCACTGAAAAGAAAGTACGACGGTGCAGGGCTCTCCTATGAGAAGGTCAAACCAGCTGTTGTAAAAACCGTACTCAAGCGCAAGATCCGAATTACGGCGCAGAAGGTACAAGACACCTTTTCAAGGAAATAGGAGAAGAAGCGATGCATGAATTGGGAGTGGTCATGGAAGTGATCAAAGTCGTAGAGCAAACCATGAGGGAGAACAACTTGACTCAGGTCGACACCATCGTCCTGCAGATAGGAGAACTTTCTTCCATGATCCCTCACTATGTAAAGGATTGCTACCCTGCCTGCGTCGATGGTACCTCGTTGGAGAAAACCAAGCTGGAAATAGAAGTGCTCAGTGCGAATGCAATGTGCAAGCAGTGCAACAAGGTGTACCCCGTTGTGATCAACAAGGGGGTATGCCCGCATTGCAGTTCTGATGCAAAGGAGTTGCTTGGAGGACGTGAGTTTTTCATCAAGGAGATCGTTGCATGTTAGCTTCAAGTCTCAACAGATCAGAAATCATCTCCTATTTCGATTCCAAAGCAGAAATCTGGGACACCTACACCAAGGTGTGCCCTCAGAAGCTGGAGACCATTCTTATGCTTGGGGATATTCGGGAAGGAATTGAAGTATTGGATGTTGCCTGTGGAACAGGCGTATTGTTTCCCTGGTATCTTCAAAAGAAAGTCAAACGTATCGTTGGGGTTGATGTCTCATCAAAGATGATCGAGCAAGCGAGGAAAAACCATCAAGACAGTTGCATAGAGCTCTATAACCAAGATATTCAGCAATGTGTATTTTCAAATCCTTTCGATCGCGTCATGGTATTCAACGCCTTGCCGCATTTTCCTTGTGCAAAGCAACTGGTTTCCTGCTTGTTTCATGTAACAAGCAAGGGGGGGCGCCTTACCATCGCCCACGACATGGGGATACGCCATCTCAACCAAGTCCACCATAAACGAGCAAAACCGGTCTCTCTGGAATTGATCAGTGCAGAAGAACTCTCTTCGTTTCTTTCACCGTACTTCACTGTGGATGTTTGTCTCTCTGAGGATGAGCTGTATGTAGTGTCGGGAATAAGGAAATAGGGCCTGACATCAATTTTTTCCACAAAGCCATCTTGGTAATGCCAAGGTGGCTTCATTCTGTTGGAATTGCAAAATACCAAGATTTTTTCGTCTCATGTTATTGACATATGCCAATAACAATTCTACTATATCCATGTAATCGACATATGTCGATAACCAATACAAGGAGCAGATGTGCCAAGACCAAGAAAATGGAGGAACGTATGTTGCCTCCCAGACAACAACCGCTTCGGCCCCTTGGGGACCGCAATAGAAGAAGGGCAGGCCGTCTACATGACTGTAGATGAATATGAGACGATCAGGCTGATCGATCTTGAAAACTTCACCCAAGAGATGTGCGCAAAACAGATGAATGTTGCGCGAACCACCGTGCAGGGAATCTATGATACGGCTAGAAAGAAGCTCGCTGATTCGCTGGTGCATGGAAAAGTTCTTTTCATTGAAGGCGGTGAATATCATCTGTGCGACCAATTGGGCCCAGGATGCAACCTAGGTCGGGGATGCAGACATCGACAAGGCCATCAACAAGAATAAAAATTTACAAAAGCATAAGAATTATTAGGAGATACTGTATGATCATTGCAATTCCATCAGACGGACAGAGTCTGGATACCGCTGTATGCGTCTCTTTCGGACGCTCACCCTTTTACTGCCTCTATGACACAGATACTCAAGAGAGCACCTTCATTGTGAACACTGCAGCTGATGCAGCTGGCGGAGCTGGTATCAAGGCCGCCCAGATTCTCGTCGACAACCATACCAACATCGTAA
>JAQVVB010000263.1 GCA_028699215.1 Sphaerochaeta sp.
GATTGCATAGTCTTCTATCAAATCGAGGATGAGGTTAGCGGAAATCGATAGGTAGAGTCGTCCGGTAACCTCAGTTGAAGAGGACTTGGTGATGACTCGTTGGATGGGGAGTACCTGTATCTGGGGATCGATCATGAAGGGGTCGCTTCCCATGGCGTTCCATCCTTCATTTTGTACAAAGGTTGCAGGCAATACATGGGAAACGTTGGAAACGGTTACCGGTTTGCTCTCACTCATGGTCATTCCTGTATGGATGAGCTTGGTATGGTTCAAATCGGTGATGATGATTCGGTTCACATATGCTTGGGCGAGGTTGTTCATCACCTCTTCCTTCACCCGGTCATACGTAGTCAGTGCCATGCGGTTGCCTGTCTGTTCCAAATATGCAGTCACCTGGGCATTGGTGGTGCTCCATTTGACCAACGAATCGATGGCAACCATCTTTTCTCTTGCCCTTGCCCCTATGAACTGTAGGTTGAATTCCGTGGAGGTTATCTGACTTTGAATGGCAAAGGAACGAAAGAGATAGAAACTGAAGGTGGCGACCAAGAGCGTGATGATCAGGGTGAATACAACTGTGACAAAGGTGATTTTCCCTTTGAGCGTATGCAAAGTCATGGTTGTTTTCCCCCCGTCTCTCAGTATGTGTTTGCTCTTTGGGCATCTGTCAACCATAATACTATGGGGTTTTTCATACTGGAGAAAAAAATACAGGTTTATGGAAAAAAGTATAGTTTTTTGAACGTATTTCTTCGAAATATGAAGAAATTAGATATTTTGCACATGAAAGTACATGTTGTTCTGCAAAAAAAGGACCTACTCTGAATTGAGATGATACAAAATCTACTTGTATTTTTCATGTGTTTGAATCTAAGGAGGAAATGAATGCGTGTTTCAAAAAAGGTAATCAGTATTGTTCTGATTCTCTCTCTTGTAGTCTGTAGTTTGTTCGCGGCCGGTACCAAGGAAGCTACTCCAGCAGCAGCAACCGGCGTCACCACCCTTAAGTGGGCTCTGTGGGATATTGCTTCCACAACGTATTATGAACCTCTTATCAAAGCGTATGAAGCTGCAAATCCCAACGTAAAGATCGAGATGCTTGATCTTGGTAGTGCTGACTTCATGACCATGTTGCAGACCCAGCTTTCTGGTGGAGACTCTTCCATTGATGTAGTCACCATCAAGGACATCCCAGGGTATAATAACTTGATCAAGAAAAACCTCTTGTTGAATCTCAACGACAAAATCAAGAGTGAAGGCGTCGATACTTCCTTATATGGTGGAACCACCGATCAGATTTCTGTTGACGGCAACCTGTATGGGATTCCGTTCCGCAGCGACTTCTGGATTGTGTATTACAACAAGGCTCTTTTCGACAAGGCCGGTGTTGCCTATCCTACCAACGACATGACCTTTGCCGAGTATGATGATCTTGCCCGCAAGATGACCAGTGGAAAGGGTGCTGACAAGGTGTATGGTGCTCATTATCACACTTGGCGTTCTGCTGTACAGTTGTTTGGCATCTTGGATGGCAAGAACACCATCGTTGATGGTTCCTATGCCTTCCTCAAGCCTTATTATGAAATGGTCCTTGCCGAACAGAAAGACGGCATCGTACAGGATTATGCTACATTGAAGACCTCTTCCACCCACTACAGCGGCGTGTTTTACAACAACAGCGTTGCCATGATGAATATGGGTTCTTGGTTCATCGCCACCCTCATCAACCAGATTGACCAGGGTAAGGCCGATAGCAAGGAATGGGGTTTGGTGAAGTATCCTCATGCTGAAGGCGTTCCTGCTGGAAGTACTTTGGGAACCATCACTTCTTTGGGTGTCAGCAATGCTTCCAAGCAGAAAGATGCGGCCTTTGATTTTGTGAAGTTTGTAACAGGACCTACCGGTGCTGAAATCATTGCAAAGACCGGTACCATTCCTGCCATCAAGACTGACGAAGTCATCAAGATCATCGCTTCCAAGCCTGGATTCCCAACCGATGCAGCAAGTTCCGAAGCCTTACAGGTTGCAAAGACCTATCTTGAAATGCCTTTGCATGAGAAAGCCGCTGAAATCGAAGTTGTACTCAATCAGGTTCACGATGAAATCATGACCAACAACATCGGAATCGATGCTGGTCTTGCAAAGATGTCTGAACAAGTTCAGAAGATTCTCTCCAAATAGTCTTTCCCTTCATATACAGTGGAGGCGGGTAACTGCCTCCATTGCTTTGTCTCTCGTAAGCTACACCATCAGAGGAAGGATCAATGCCCTCAAAAAAAACTCAAATACAGAAACAGTTGGTGGCCTATAGTTTCATTGCTCCCAACTTCATCGGATTTGCCGTCTTTACCCTTGTGCCCATCGTCTTTGCCGTTGCATTGGCTTTTCTCCACTGGGATGGTTCAAATCCCATAACATGGGCAGGCTTGAGCAACTTCACCGACCTGTTGGATGATGATCAGTTCAAGGCTGCATTGAAAAATACCATCGTCTATACGCTTGGTACCGTACCGCTCACCCTTATCAGTTCATTGTTCCTTGCTGTCGTTCTCAATCAAGGAGTCAAAGGACGAAATTTTTTCAGGACAGTGAGTTTTTTCCCGTACGTAGCTTCTCTTGTTGCTGTCGCCGCTGTCTGGAATATGATTTTCAACCCTTCCAAAGGGCCGGTGAACTTGTTCTTGTACAAGCTGGGATTTGAGAATGTCCCGGGGTGGGCTGCTGATAAGCATTGGGCTATGATCACCATCATCTTGTTCAGTGTCTGGAAGTACATGGGGTATTACATGATCATCTATCTTGCAGGGCTTCAGGGTATCAATCCAGAGCTTTACGAGGCGGCAAATCTCGATGGGACCAATGCTTGGCAGCGGTTCATCTACGTTACTGTTCCTCAACTCAGGCCTGCTACGTTCTTTGTCATGGTCATGCTGACCATACAGTGTTTCAAAGTCTATGACATCGTCTATATGGTCACCCAAGGGGGGCCGGGAACTGCCACGTTGGTGCTCGTCTATGACATTTACAACAAGGCGTTTGTAAGTTGGAACCTTGGTTCGGCAAGTGCTGTGGCCATGGTGTTGTTTTTCCTCGTCCTTACCGTGACGCTGATTCAGTTTCGCGGTGAGAAGAACATGCGGTAGGGGGAGAGACTATGCAGATAACATCAAAACAGACAAAAACCAATACCGTGATTCTCTATGCACTGTTATTCTTCTGTGCACTCATCATGCTCGTTCCCTTTGCCTGGATGCTCAGCGCTTCAGTGAAACTCGACAAGGATGTATTCGGTTTCCCCATCAAATGGATCCCTGATGATATACGTTGGGAGAATTATCAGGAGATATGGACGACCATTCCTTTGTTGCAGTTCATAAAGAATACGGCAAAACTCACCATCATCGTCACGTTCTTGCAGTTGCTTACCTCTTCGTTTGCTGCCTATGCATTTGCAAAGCTGCAATTCAAGGGTCGCAACTTGTTGTTCTTGGGGTATATAGCCACCATCGCCATGCCTTGGCATGTGTACATGGTCCCTCAGTTCATCATGATGCGTTATTTCCATTTGAATAATACCCATCTTTCCATCATCTTTTTGCAGGCATTCAGTGCGTTCGGTGTGTTCTTGATGAAACAGTTCTATGAAGGGGTCCCTGATGAACTGTGTGAGGCTGCCCGCATTGATGGAATGAATGAATATCGTATATGGGCTCAGATCATGTTGCCGCTTTCCAAGCCGGCACTCTCGACACTTACCATCTTCACCTTCGTAAATACGTGGAATGATTTCTTGGGACCGTTGCTGTATCTTACCAAAATGGAATTGAAAACGGTTCAGATTGGGTTGAGAATGTTCATCTCCCAGTACTCTTCAGAGTATGGGCTAATTATGGCAGCGAGTGTCGTTTCGCTCATTCCTGTCATCATCGTCTTTCTTGCCTTGCAGAAGTTTTTCGTGCAAGGGGTGGCGACTGCAGGACTAAAGGGGTGATGTCATGTTGGAAATTACGCAGAAAGAG
>JAQVVB010000264.1 GCA_028699215.1 Sphaerochaeta sp.
GGTAAGGAGAAAATCGCCCTCACGATTTCCGAAAACCCAAAGGTGGCAATGGCAAGATAGTCGCTCTTGAGTCTGAGTACGGCAACACCTACCAGAGCCGCAGCTGCTGCTGCAAGCAGTCCGCCGAGAAGCAGTGCGATGAAAGGGAAGATGATCTGGATGAACTCGGGAGCGTTTGCAATGGCGATCTTCAAGGCCCTGATGCCAGGGTTCACGCCATTCATGTAGTAGACTCCGTCAAGGTTCTGTACAGGGATCATGAGAATAGCGGTGGTATAAGCACCGATGGACATGAATCCAGCCTGTCCAAGACTGAACAGTCCGGTAAAGCCATTGAGCAGGTTCATGGAAACTGCCACCAAGGCCAGGATGACTCCTTTCTGCAATACTGAAGCCAACATGCCGTTCTGCAAACGGTTGGCACTCAGCCAGTAGAGGAAGATGACCAAGAACACAACGGTTGCTGTAGTTAACAGGGTATTTCTTTTTATCTGCATGGTTATACTTTCTCCACGGTTTTTTCGCCAAACAATCCAGTTGGTCGGACGAGCAACATTACGATCAACAAGAAGAAGGTAAAGGCGTCGGAGAAGGTCGAATAGCCTAACGCGACCAACAGGGTTTCCACAATACCGATGAAGAATCCTCCTACAACGGCTCCAGGAATGTTTCCGATGCCTCCGAATACAGCGGCTACGAAACATTTAAGTCCTGGCAGGGTGCCTGAGAAAGGAGTGACCGACATGCGGTCGGTAAAATACAGGATGGAACCTATGCCTGCAAGCAGGGAGCCGATGGCAAAGGTGACCGAGATGACCCGGTTGATGTTGATGCCCATGAGTTTGGCTGTTTCAAAGTCTTTGCTCACTGCTCTCATGGCCATGCCTGTTTTGGTTTTGTTTACCAAAACCATCAAGATGATGACCAAAACGATGGTAAGTACCGGGGTAAGTACGGTGACAAAGGAAGCACTCAGCTCCCCTACCCGGTAGATTTTCTTCAAAAAAGGAATCTCAGGATATCCGCGAGGAATGGCGGTGAAAAGATAGGGCGAGAGATTCTGCAACAGGTACGATACGCTGATGGCACTGATCATGATCGACATTCTGGGAGCTTTTCTCAGTGGTTTGTAGGCGATTCTCTCAATGCCGATTCCCATTACCGTGGTGACTACCAGGGTAATGATGATGGCGATGGGCCAAGGGAAACTGGCCAAGGCAAAAATCATGAAATAGCCGGCCATCATGAAGATATCGCCATGGGCGAAATTGATCAGACGGAGGATGCCATATACCAGCGTATAGCCGATGGCGATCAAGGCGTAGGCTCCTCCAAGCGATATCCCTGTCAGGCAGTGCTGCAGGATGGTTGTCATTGTCATGCGAATTTCTCCATACCCGAACTTAGCGGTTGTTCCGTGAAGGCAACCTGTCGAGAAAGTATAGATTAGTGAAGGAAAAAGAACAAAAGAAACCAATCCAGTGAAACAACGCAATCAGTCGGGATGGTCTCCCATCCCGACTCATGCAAAAGAGTTGTCTAGAGAACGCTGACGGTCTTCAGGAACTTGAACTGGCCGTTTTCAACAACCTTGATGAACGCCATGTCCTTGTCTGCATCACCATTGGCATCAAAGGTGATCTTTCCAGTCACGCCTTCGAGTTCAACTGTTGCAAGTGCGTCACGAATGGCAGGCCCCTTGGTGGAGTTTGCTTTTTCGATGGCCTTGAGAGCGGTGATGTACGCATCGTAGCCAAGAGCGGATACAGCAGGAATGATTTCGGGCTGCTTGTTCTCGACCAGATAGGGTTTGAAACCAGTGATGAACTTGGCAGCTTCTGCGGTTGCAGGATCTGCATCGTCAAAGAATGTGGAGAGGACAACGCCTTCAGCGCTGATTCCTGCATTCTCGATGATTGAGGAATTTTCCCAGGTATCGCCAGCCATGATCTTGGCAGTGATGCCGAGTTCACGAGCTTGTTTGATGATAAGAGGTGCAGTTGCAATGGAAGAAGGAGCAAAGATGACATCAGGATTGGAAGCCTTGATGTTGGTGAGAATCGACTTGAAGTCGGTGGTGTTGGTCTGGAAACGCTGTTCACTCACTACATTACCACCAAGTTCTTTGAAGGCTCTGCTGAAGAAGTTGCCGAGACCTGAAGAGTAGTCGTCCCCAAGCTGGGTGATGACTGCTGCTTTCTTGGCACCTTCCTGCCAAGCGTAGTTTGCCATGACCGTGCCCTGGAAGGGATCGAGGAAACATACGCGATAGTAGTAGTCGTTGCCCTGGGTCACCTGAGGGTTGGTGCAGGATGCGCCGATGGCAGGTACTTGGTTGTCCAAGAAGATGTCTCCGGCTGCAATGGATACGCCAGAACCATAGGAACCAAGAATGACAGAAGCACCGCTGGAGATAAGACTCTGTGCAGCAGTTACACCTTCTGTTTTATCAGACTTGTTGTCAGCTTCGACGAGTCTGACGTTGTAGGTCTCACCATTGATCTGTACGGTGGGATAGACCTTATTAGCATAACGCATGCCCAAAACTTCCTGGTATCCGCCACCACCGTTCTCTCCGGTCAGGGGTTCGAATACTCCGATGACTACTTCTTTGACATCAGTTTTCTGCTCAGCGCTTCCGGCAGCAAACAGTACAGAACACGAAAGAAGTACTACCAACAAGCAAACAGTGAGTTTCTTCATACAAGCCCTCCAATTACATAGATGCCATTATTATTGCGTAGAGAGCACCTGTGATACAAGAAAAATATGAATATACACTCAAAAATTATTCATAAATGTCAGAATAGTTCTGAATGGTTTCCATATTTCTCCAATAATATTGCTCAGAATTCAGACAAACACCAAGCAATGACAACATTACCTTCTATGGTTCATTGTAAAAATATGCATATTGCCCCAAGCCAACAGATAAAAAAGGTTGCTCTCTATATATAAGGAAGGAACATCTTCACTTCACTCAAAGAAAGAATGAAACCATTTGAACTTCTTCAGTTCTTCCACAAAAAACAAGGGTTTATATTCAGCCTCTCCTAAACTTCTAACGTAACTTGTCTTTTTCGAGAGTTATTGAAGTTGGTTAACTCTTTGTACTTTGAACATATTTCACCTCTTCCAGACATATTGCATACCCTGTTGTCACATGTACCGTCTAAGCAAAAATACTATATTTCTTTATATAAAAAGTATTTAATAAATTTTTAAAAATATTTTTACTTTTTTTCATATTTTTTTTATTTAGTATTGACATAAGTCTCTTTTACTCATAATATACAATCAGCTCAGGGAAAAGAGCAAAAGACTTAAAAACTTGCACAGGAGTTCAGGACTCCTAAAAAAAGGAAGAAACAAAATGAAAAAGACAATTGCAATCTTACTTGTATTGGTGATCGGAATGGCTGGTGTGTTTGCGGCTACAGATGCGGCTAGTTTGGAATTAAAAACTTCTGTTTCAGGATTTAATAAAATCATACTTTCAGCAACCACTCCTTCTACCTCAACTTATGAAGCCTTCAATTTACTAGCCCCATTAACTACTAAAACACTCGTCTACACTGAAACAGAAGGAGTTGCAGATGCTTTGGATGTTGGTCACCTAAATTACATGACTAATAAAGGCGTAGGTATAAGCCTTACCATTGCTGCTACTGATTTTTCTTCTGAAGATACTGAAACTGATATTAGTTATACTGTTAAGCTAGGAACAAATACTGCCGTTGTTTCTCAAACTCCAGATGTTTATGCTTCATTGGCTCAATCAACGCCTGCAATCACTCTTGCTGCAGTAGCTGAGGTATTAACAATCGATTCTCTCCCTATTTCCGTTACTATTAATAAATCTTCTTATGACAATGCTGCTGCTGATACAAATTATGTAGCAAATGTATACTTCACTTATTCAACGACATAGTAACTAAAGGAACTTAAGGTACCAGGAAGAACTTCCACGTTTTCCACAGAAAGTGCCGCAACAAGACTTTCATGACGGAGATCGGAAG
>JAQVVB010000265.1 GCA_028699215.1 Sphaerochaeta sp.
TTGAGCGTCTCACCACTGAGCGGAGTCTTGTTGGTGATGACGATGTCTGCATTGCCGATCCTACTTACAATATCCTTTACTTCTGTGCGGTCATAGACCGTCAAAGAGCCCAATTGTTCAAAACCTTCCCAGGAGAGATCGCCGGGGTTTTCCGTATATCCATCCAAAATTATAATAGTATGATCCATGCTTTTTCCTTTTATGATGAGTTCGGCTTTACAGAAAAGGTTGCCCAAAAGGACAACCTTAGTGTGTTTGATATGATAAAAGAAGAATGCCTATTCGGCAACTGAAAAGCCGCCCTTGATCAATCTATCGATAATCGTTCAACTTCCGACTGAAGTAAAGGTGAGGATGGATCATGAATCTGTCGTGCACAAACACACGACAGATTTTACCCTCATCGAACCAATGCAGGTTTCTTCGGATTGAATTTCCATCCAGGAATAAGATACTGCATGCCCATTGCATCGTCTCTTGCTCCGAGGCAATTTGCTGTATAGACCTCATTGGCTTTCTTGATCTGGGCAAGATCGACATCAATTCCCAGACCTGGCTTATTTGGAATTTTTACGTATCCATCTTCAATTTTCATAGGTTTCTCAGTCAATCGCTCAATCCCTTCCTGCCAGATCCAATGCGTATCAATGGCAGTAGGATTACCAGGTACAGCTGATCCAACGTGAGCGATCATAGCCAAAGAAATGTCGAAATGATTGTTTGAATGGCTCCCCCACGTGAGACCGAATTCATCACACATCTGTCCGACTCTGACAGCACCATTCATTGTCCAGAAATGGCAATCGGCAAGGGGAATGTCTACACTTTGCAATTGGAGAGAATGACCAAATTCCCTCCAGTCGGTAGCGATCATATTGGTGGCAGTAGGAAGCCCTGTGGCTCTACGGAATTCAGAAAGCACTTCACGACCGCTATACCCCTTTTCTGCTCCGCAAGGATCCTCACAATAGCTGAGAATACCATGCATATCCTTGCACAAGGAGATTGCCTCCTTAAGAGACCAACCTCCATTGGGATCGAGGGTCATACGTGATGAGGGATACGCTTTTTTCAGTGCTTTGATGACTTCCATCTCTTGAGCACCGTCCAAAACGCCTCCCTTAAGCTTAAAATCCTTGAAACCATAAAGCTCCTGACTAGATCTGGCCAGTTCGACGACAGAATCGGCATCAAGAGCCTGATTATGGCGAAGACGGTACCAATCAGTGGAATTGGAATCATCACTATAGTAAGGAAGATCAGTCTTTTTTCGGTCACCAACGAAAAAGAGATACCCGAGAACCTTGACCTTGTCGCGTACCATACCATCCCCAAGCAGTGAAGCAACAGGAACCTCAAGATATTGTCCAAACAAGTCAAGCAAGGGAGCTTCAATGGCTGTAAGCACATGAATCCCCGTTCTCAAATCGAAGGTCTGCAAACCACGGACATCCTCTTCATTGTTCCCCAAGGCAGCCTTCACTTTCAAAAGTGTTTGCTTATATTCGCTTAGTTTTGTTCCAAGCACCAATTCCTTCATTGCATTGAGGGCGTTGGTAATTTTCTCCCCGCCTGGAACCTCTCCAGCCCCACGGTTTCCTTGGCTATCAGTCAACACCACGATATTTCGTGTGAAATAGGGAGCATGTGCCCCACTGAGATTAAGCAGCATGCTGTCTTTTCCTGCTACGGGATAAACGTCCATTTGTTGTATGTACGGTACCATGCAATATCCTCCTGCCGTATGGGTGGCAATGTGATTAGAAATGTGTCAATTTGTCATAAATTTGACCGAATCACTTACTATATAGGCTATAATGGTTTTATGCTTTTGTCAATTTTAATTATATTTTATAGTGCAATAAATACAATATTTTATAATTCTATTTGAAATCTTTATACGCGATAATTGCGAAAATTCACGATTTTATTGATATAGACTCTATAAATTCACTATTACTGACAAAAATTCTTTTATTATATACTTTGAATTTTATCATTTTATATGTAATAATTAAATTCAATTATAAATATTGAATGGGTTTTCTAATAGCTCAAGGAGTCTCTATGGCAACCGAAACGGATAAATATAATATCAAAGCTGTCGCTCGCTGTTTTCAAATTCTTGATTTTGCTTCAGACCAACCAGGTCCCATTTCAATTCAAGATGTCTGTACAGCATTGGACACCAACAGCAACATGGCTTTCCGCTTACTTGCCAGCCTTCAAAGCTCTGGTTACATGACCAAGGACCCATCGACAGGACTCTATACAGTTTCCCTTAAAACGCTCAAACTTTCTCGCAGTGCGCTCCAATCGCAAGAAATTAGAAAAGTCACGATGCCTTATCTTGAACTTTTATGGAACCAATTTCCAAAAGCCAATGTCAATATGGCGGTCTTTCACAATGGAGAAGTCCTTATGCTCGACCGTATCGACACCCAAAGCACACCTCGCACCTACTTCACACCAGGCAGACAGCTTCCTTTCCATTGTAGTGCCTTAGGAAAAGTGCTTACCTGCTCACTCCCTGAAGAACAGCTCGATCGTTTGATTGCTGAAAAAGGCCTCACTAAATACACAGAACAAACGATTACCGATCCGGTAAAGTTTAAAGAAGAGCTTGCAAAGGTAAAATCTGAAGGTGTTGCTCGAGACCGTAATGAATTCATTAATGACGACAACTGTTCAGCTGTGCCCATTTATGGAAGATACGGAGAGATTGTAGCTGGTATCAGCGTAAGTGCACTTATCTCCAACATGAGTGTAGAAGAGATTGAAGCTGCGATCCCACGCCTCAAAGACACTGCATCAAAAATATCCTATATGATGGGATTTTCAAATTCATCTGGCATTTAGCAAATGAATAGAGCTAGGAGTAAAGCCTTATGGTATGGTTGTACTCACTCCTAGCTCAAATAATACATTTTTATCTATGAAAGAAAGCCACCCTTGATCAACTCTTGACGAAGTCTCTCCATCTGTGCTGGTGAAGAAGGCTTGTTGGGTAGAAAGGGTTTTCCTACGTTGTTTCCGACCAGATTGGCATAATCCTTGGTGGCAACCGGGAAGCTCGATTTGTCTGTCATCAACCTGATGGGATTGAGGGCCAACTGAGCCTCAAGAGAACCTTTCAGATCGCCAGTGACATACTTCTCATAGATGGAACAAACCAAACGAGGAAGATAGTTCGCAGTCGAACAGACTGCACCCACGGCACCCACACCCAATCCAGAATAAATCAACGTGTCCTTACCGCACATCACTTTGAAGCCCACATCGGCATTGCGTCTGATGAACTCCATCGTCTGTGTCAAATCCCCACTGCTATCCTTCATACCCACCAGATTAGGAACAGAATGAGCCAATTCCTCAACCATATCCTGACTCATCGAGTACCCGGTCCTTCCAGGGTTGTTGTAAAGTAAAACAGGGACTTCAGGCACACTGGAAGCAATGGCACGAATATGGTCCTTAAGTTCATCATCGGTGGGCTTAATGAACATCGGTTGCAGAATGGAAATGCTTCTAGCCCCACAGCGTACGCCCATCTGGGCAATACGGATGCACTTACTGGTCCTGATGGAACCGACACCCATGTAAATGGGAACCCGGCCTGCAACCTGATCCACCATTATTTCCAATCCCTGTTGCATCTCATCTTCTTCAGTCATGTAGAACTCGCCGTTCGACCCGAAGGCGAGGATGCCGGAGCATCCTCCCTCGATGACAAAATCAACAAGGTCTCGCAGGGCCTTTTCGTCGATTTTCTCATCCTCTGTTATGGGGGTGACAATCGGCGGAATGATCCCTTTAATGAAGTCAGTATCCATCGATATACTCCTATTCGCCAATTTTGGTTCCACTTACCTTTTCATAATATCTGGCAAGGGCACTGTGGTCGTCATTCCCAAAACCATCGGCATGCAACGTTTCCATCATCTCCCTGACTGCTGCAGTCAGAGGAAGAGGTGAACCAACCCCATGGCCGGTATCCATGGCATTGGC
>JAQVVB010000026.1 GCA_028699215.1 Sphaerochaeta sp.
GGTGGACAAGTACTGTTTTTCTCAGTACTCTCCATGGATGAAGATACCGAAGAAGGACAGGGAAGTTTGCTCTCTTGCCTTTTTCTTTTAGGAGCGATGATGGCCTATACCGTGTTAGCCCTCGATTTGGATGGGACGTTGACCAATAGCAAGAAACAAGTGACTTCTCGTTCCAAAGAAGCAATCCAAGCAGCCTCTGATCGAGGGGTTTGCATCGTGCTTGCCAGTGGAAGGCCTGTTTTGGGGATAGCTCCCATCGCCAAAGAGCTGGATCTGTTTGGCAAGAACGCGTACATGCTTGCCTATAATGGGGCTCAACTTGTCAGCTGTGAAACGGGTCGGGTGGTGTGGGAGCGTACAGTATCCTTACAAGCCATACAAAGCACCTTTGCTTATGCCCGCTCACAACATCTAGCTGCTCTTGCCTATGATGAGGTTGGCGTGATCACCGAAATGAGTGAAGACCGCTACGTTTTCCAAGAAGCGTTCAACAATGCCATTCCCATCAGAAGCGTTGATGACCTGGCTGAAGAAATCAAGACACCGCAACCAAAGGTCATGATCGTTGGGGATCCTCTTCGTCTGCAGGTCGCACAAAAAGAGTTGCAGACAGCATTGGGAAATCTTGCAGATGTATCGTTCAGTGAACCCTATTTCATGGAAATAACGGCTAAAGGAGTGCAGAAGGCAAGTTCTCTGGATGTCCTTCTCGAGTTGCTTAAAACAAGCAGAGAACACCTTATGGTAATTGGAGATGGGCTGAATGACATTCCCATGCTCGATATCGCTTCCATGGCTGTCGTAATGGACAACGCAAGTGAAGATGTGAAAGCGCATGCCAAGGATATCACCACTTCAAATGATGAAGAGGGAGTTGCCTTGGCAATCGAGAAACATATCCTTTCTCTAGTGTAGGTTTTTCAGCGCCTTATCCATCTCTTCCCAAAAGAAATCCGTATCGGCATGGTTTGCAACGAGGACACCTCCGGTTTCACAATCTTTGCCTCTGATCGTCTTTCCATAGGTCTCATCCTGTTCAAGCTCCACAGAAACCTCATGTCTTGTCAACGTGAATCGGCGTGGATCGATGACATAGGCTACACACAAGGGGTCATGCATTACAGGAAAGCCTTTTCCCTGACGTTGGTAATTATCCATATAGGTTTTCATACATGCACAGAACAAGCTCGCCCCTTCTCCTTTGAAGGTTTTGTACCGATCGAGTTGCACATCCGAAAGCGTGACCTTTGTAGTGCAGTCCAAGGGGAACATCACCAGATCAGCACCGCTTGAGAATACGATCTGGGCTGCCTCAGGATCAGCATACGCATTGAATTCAGCTTCTTTGGTGACATTTCCACCTATGAATGAGCCTCCCATCAAGACGATCTGTTTGACAAGTTTCGCCACACGAGGTTCTTTTTGCATTGCTAAAGCGATATCGGTAAGAGGTCCGGTAGGAACAAGCACAATTTGTCCAGGATTAGCAAGAATCGTATCGATGATGAACTGTACACCTTGTTTGGTTTGCACCTGTTGGTTCTTTCTCGGTGCAAAAACCGGACCGTCCAGACCACTTTTCCCATGGAAATCTCCAGCATGCACCAATTCTCTCACCAGTGGGTGTGCTTCTCCTGCAAAGACTGGTGCTTGTATACCCAGGACCTCACACACATTCAGGGTGTTTTCCAAGGTTCTTTCCAGACCCATATTCCCAGAAGTCGCCACGACTCCTTCTATTTGGATTGTATCAGATCCTGCTGCAAGTATCAGGGCTACTGCATCATCAAGTCCTGTATCGACATCGAGAATAATTCGTTGCATCATATCCTTCCTTCGGCGGGCATCTTTTCGATTTTTGATCATAGTATCAGTTTGTGTCATGTCATGGCAATTGATATGAATCCCGCCTGATTATTCTAGGAACCACCAATGGATTTGTGTTACTATGCATCCATGAAAATCATACAGACAGCAGTTGGAAAAAATCAGGTTCCTCTTACAGGATACCTGCAGGATTTTACCCAGGATGGTGGAATTCGGAATATCAGGCCTTCGGTGGTGATCTGTCCCGGAGGTGCCTATCGGTTTCGCTCAGAACGGGAACGAGACCCTGTAGCGCTTCATTTCCTCTCCATGAGTTACAATGTATTCATACTCGATTATTCGGTGAAAGAGGATGCTTCTTCCCTCAATCCTTTAATGGAAGCCAGTGAAGCCTTCATAAAGATCAGAGAGCATGCTGTTCCCTGGATGTGCGATCCCAATCGGATAGCGATACTTGGATTCAGTGCAGGAGGTCATCTTGCAGCTTCTTTGGCAACGCTCCATGATCATCCCCGGTTACAGGCGGTTTTTGATACCAAAGGGGGATTGAACAGACCCGATGCTGCAGTGCTTTGTTATCCGGTGATTTCCACCAAGAGCGAAATCTGTCACGAAGAAAGCGCAACTTGGGTCAGCGGAGGCAGAAAAGAGGAGAGGGAGCTTTTTTGCTTGGAAAATCAGGTCAATGAAAGAACCGCTCCTTGCTTTCTCTGGCATACGGTAAGCGATCCTTCGGTACCTGTGGAAAACAGTATGTATTTCGCAGCATCGCTACGCAAACACAACATACCCTTTGAGCTCCATCTTTTTGAAGAAGGAGCCCATGGGCTTTCCATGTGTACAGAAGAAGTCAACACAGTTCATCCAGCTTGTAGAGCGTGGGTTGATCTAGCCAGCACCTGGCTGAACAACCGATTCGAGTACACGTTATAAGTCTTCGATCATGCCTTCTGCTGCACGAATCCCACTGGCCCAAGCCCCGGTTATTCCGCGGCTTGTGCCAGCTCCATCGCCGGCAAACCACACATCTTCAGTAACGCGGAAACGCTTGTCAAGGTAAGCCGGCTTGTTTGCATACAGCTTGATCTCAGGATAGTACATGATGGTGGAAGGGTGGAGCACCCCTGGTACGATGGTGTCGAGGTTCTTCATCGCCTTCCAAATTGCCCGTAGTATTTTTGCCGGCATCGCCAGTGAAATATCTCCTGGGCAGCAGGTTTTCAAGGAAGGCTCAAAGTCATATAGATCTCCGCTGAAACTCTCTTCCTTGCTTCTTGACCCGAGACGGAAATCCCCGACACGCTGCATCAAAGGTTGACCGCCTCCCATCAAAGAGGCTTGGAGCCCAAGGTTTTCCGCAAAAGCCTGTCCACTCGCAAGAGGAGCTGTAAATCGTACAGTTTTAAGAATTGCGAAGTTCACCAACCCATTGTCATTGCGGGCATCAGGTGCAAAAGCATGGCCATTGACCGAATACCACAAATCCCCTCGGTTGGTTGCATAGCGTTCACGCACCACATGTGCATTTCCGCTGTTGGTGCAGAACGTCCGCACTTTTTCTGGAAAATAGAACTTTGGGTCGTAGTAGTCTTTGACAATGGGATAGTGCTCGATACGGGTTTCTACGCGAATGCCGATGTCAACGATGTTGTCGACAAAAGGCACGGAGAGGGTACGCATGAGATCTTGAAGGAAGTGGAACCCTTTTCTTCCAGGGGCGACAAGCAGACGTTTGAATCCGATTTGTCGCTTTTCAGTAGTGATGAATTTGTGTTCTGGATCGATGCCTTCCATCGCTTCACCTAAGGAAAGCTCAACACCAAGCTCTTCGAGTCTGGCGAGCAATTCCTTGATCAGTCTGAGCCCGCCATCGGTACCAAGATGCGTCTGCTTGATTTCCAATAAGGCACATCCGAGCCGTTCAGCCCGTTTTTGGTAGATTTCGATATTGCTTTTTTCTAAAAAGGAGGGTTTGAGGAACGCTATCACCTGTTCAAGATAATGATCTGCATCCTCTTGAGTCCAATACTCAGTCGGGAACCCTATGGGGTAGGTGAAGTTCATCTTACAGTCATTGCGCATGCCCCCGGTTGAGACTTTCTCCCTATCGATCATAAGGATCTTAGCCTCGGGTTTCTGTTCTTTTATGGTAAAGGCGGCTCCCATTCCGGCCGGTCCGCTTCCCACAATGACAACATCATATTGGTCCATGTAGTACCCTCCCAAAGAAATTGGAAGGTGTTCCTTCCATGTAATTATCTCGAAAAGAGAGGGTTTGGTAAAGCCCTTACGTGGTTTTGGGGGTTACTCTATCACCAACATATCCTGATCATCGAATTGATATCCTTTGGCATAGAGAATTTCCCAATAGTACCCTTCAGGGTCTTGGAAATACCCACTATACCCGCCCCAAAAGACTTCTTGAGGAGGTTTGACAATTCTCACCCCATGGTAAAAATCCCTTGCCTGCTTGAGGTTCTTCACTCCTAGGCAAATCAAATTCATCCTGTTCATACCGACTCCTTGGTTAGGTAGATGTGTTTCAGTGTAATATCTAAGGTAAACATATGTAAAGTGAAACATTCAGACTTTTATCCAAAGACCTTGTATTCTTGTTTTTGGTGCTTGAACGGAATATATTGCCATTTTAGAGAAATCATGATATTAATCCTATATAGGAATAATAATATTGAGGTATATATTATGTACATGAGTGCCAAACAAGCTGGTGAAAAATGGAACATTTCCGAACGTCGGGTTCGTATCCTTTGCTCTGAAGGAAGGGTGGATGGAGTAGTCCGTTCCGGGTGGGCATGGAACATTCCCATAGATACTCCAAAACCAGGCGATGGACGTCAGCTTCGGCATCTTAAGAATTTTGATCTTCGAGCCGGTACCATGAATTTTTCCCAGTTGGATGAAGAACGAGATAGATGTTTTTCACAACAAGAGGACCGTCAACAAATTCTCCGCTCGTATAGGCACCTGGTCAATCGATTCATATTGGGCAGCTTTGCCTGTGAAGAATTATCCATCGAACAGGACGAGCTGTTCTTGCTTTTTTCCCATTGTTTTGCTCCTTCGCTTGATTTCGATACCCAATTGCTCGCCTTGAATTGTCGTTCCATCCTCATGAGGTTTGTCCAGGAAACTGGGCTTGGCCCGATTCCCCAGACAAAAACCACGCGTCCTTTTTTTAGTGAACAACGACTTAGGGAACTCTATCGGAGTCTGTTGCAGGGAATTGATGATGAACATATGGGGATCTACCGAAAAGGAGATCTTCCCAGTGGAGGTGATTCTGCTTCTTCTGTTCGGTTATACACTGTAGCAACACAGATGGAAACGCTGATGACGCAGTATGAGCGGGAATGGGCTTCTCTGCATCCTGTAATACGTTCTCTCTTTTTTTATGGTGAACTACTTCGCATTCGTCCCTTTGGGCGGTATGATGAAGTGTTTGCATCCCTTGTACTTGCAGGTGAACTGCTATGTGGTGGGTTCCCTCCTGCATTTGTGGATGTGAGGCAGATTGACGAGTTCAAGGCAGCTTTGATCCTTACCCGTAAACGGGGCAACTATCACAATGCCCTGAGGATGCTTGAGCAGTCATTGCTACATGAGTTAGCGCTCATGATGCACAAGGAGTAGAAGAGTATGAATTATGATTATTTTTTTCATAACGCAACCATCGTCGATGGGTCCGGTAGGGATTCATTCGTAGGAGATGTTGCTGTTCAGAATGATACGATAGTTGAAGTAAGCCGTAGTCCAAGGATTCCATCAGGTACGATTATTGATGCTAAGGATATGGTTCTTTGCCCTGGTTTCATTGATATTCATGGACATAGTGATCTGGAAGTGTTGCGCAATCCGTCCATGGAAC
The DNA here is from genome assembly GCA_028699215.1 of Sphaerochaeta sp. Classification (GTDB taxonomy): domain Bacteria; phylum Spirochaetota; class Spirochaetia; order Sphaerochaetales; family Sphaerochaetaceae; genus Sphaerochaeta. Next base: position 5,714 of record JAQVVB010000026.1, read on the forward strand.
CAAAAATCGGACAGGGCATCACTACCGAGGTTGCCGGAAACTGTGGGGTGGGAGTGTTTCCTGCAAACGAAGACAGTTCCATGCTCTATGAACAGGTAAAGGATGTACTCGGATCCTATCCCGATTTTGGATGGGAGCATTTTGATAGGTATGTGGAAGACTGGAAAAAACGTGGTAGTGGAACCAACATGGCTTTCCTGCAGGCACACAGCGCACTTAGGTGTAGGGCTCTTAGTGGAAACCCAAATCGCCCTGCCACTTCTGATGAAGTGGATGCCATGGTGGAGTTGCTTAAGGAAAGTTACGAAATGGGGTGTATTGGCTTTTCCAGCGGCCTTTATTACGCTCCCTGTCTCTTTGCCGATCGAAGGGAGCTGCTTGCTCTTCTCGCGATCACCAAGTACTACGATCGTTTTTTTGCCGTCCATATACGATGTGAGGGTGACGATGTAATCGAATCCCTTGAAGAGGTCATCGATTTGGCTAAACTGACCGGCGTCAAGTTGGAAATCAGCCATCTTAAGGCCATCGGAAGGGAGAATCAGATATTGATTCCCCAGATGCTTTCCCTCATAGAGAAAGCCCGCATGGAAGGAGTGGATGTCCTTTTCGACCAATACCCCTATGAGTATGGTTCCACCAGTCTTTTCAGTCTGCTTCCTCCACAATATCTTAGGCTCAGTAGGGATGACCTGCAGCAGGTTCTTTCCAGTGGGAAGGAACGGCAGGCGATCATGAAGATGATGGTTGATCCCGAGGGTTGGGACAGTATCTATGCATTATGTGGTTGGGACAACGTAACCATCGTTACCATGGATAGTAATCAGTCCTACGAAGGGATGACCCTAACAGAGATTGCGAGTATCCGAAACCAAGGTCCCTTCGATGCGTTCTTTGATCTATTGCAGGAAGAAAAGGGGTCGGCAGTCATGACTGACATCACACAGAGTCAGGAGTCCTTGAAACGGATCATGAGTCATCCTCTGATGTGCTTCGGTACTGATGCCCTGTATGCTGGTGCAAAGGGGCATCCCCGTTCCTACCAAGCCGCCATTCATCTGCTTGACAGGTATTGGAAACAGCAGAATGTCATGCCTTTGGAGATGATGATTGGGAAAATGACCAGTGAAAGTGCTTCCCGCCTTGGTTTTTTTGACCGAGGAAGGATTGAGGTCGGTTGTAAGGCCGACTTGGTGCTTTTTGATCCAAAGACCTTGAAGGACAACTCATCCGAGAGTGACCCTACAGCTGTGTGCGATGGGCTTCTCATGGTGATGGTCAACGGGAAGGTTGCCCTCAAGGACGGAAAGACGACTGGTATTTGTAGCGGTACCATCTTGGGCAGGAAAGGGCTTTACTCGTAGCGTTGAAGGAACTTCTGCGTTCGAACATTCTTTGGATTGTTGAACAGTTCTTCTGGTTTTCCCTCTTCTACGATGAGCCCATCATCCATGAAAATGACTCGATCCGAGATGTCCCTTGCAAAGGCCATTTCATGGGTGACGACGATCATGGTCATTTTTTCCTTTGCCAGATCCTTGATGACTCTGAGGATTTCTCCAGTCAATTCAGGGTCAAGGGCGCTGGTGGGTTCATCGAAACAAAGCACCTCGGGATTGAGGGCCAAGGCCCTGGCAATGGAGACTCTCTGTTGTTGTCCTCCTGAAAGCTGACAGGGATAGGCTTTCTCTTTATCCGACAATCCCAGCTTGTTCAGTAGGCGCCTTGCATTCTTTTCAGCTTCTTCCTTGCTCGTCTTGAGCACGTGCATCTGGGCTTCGGTGATGTTGCGCAATACATTCATGTGTGGGAAAAGGTTGAAGTTTTGAAAGACAAGACCCAAGTGGAGTCTGACTGTCTGCAGGATTTTTTTGTCTGAGTAGCTCACCAATCCTTTTTCGTCGGTTTGTACCATGACATCACTGCAGATGGTGATGCTTCCTGAATCGACATTTTCCAATTGGTTCAGACAGCGAAGCAATGTGCTTTTTCCACTTCCAGATGGTCCGATGATGGAGAGGACCTCTCCTTTGTTCAGCGTGAAGGAGATACCTTTGAGGACTCCCAGTCCATCAAAACCCTTTTTCAGGTCTTTTACCGTTATGATGCTCATCCTCTTCTCCTAATTATAGTAATTGAGCTTTTTCTCAAGCACATCGAAGCTTTTGGAAACCAATCCATTCATAATGAAATAGAAGACTCCAGCAAGGAAAATCGGCATGGTCGAGAACTGCCTGGCAGATGCATTCTGCGCGACTCTGAAAAGTTCAGCCACTCCGATGGTTTGGGCAAGCGCCGTGTCCTTGACGAGCGTGATGACTTCATTTCCCATGGCCGGGATGATGCGTTTGAGTACTTGGGGACAGACTATATGGGTGAAGGTATGTACCTTGGTGAATCCTAGTACCTGACTCGCTTCATACTGTCCCTTGGGGATGGCTTGGATACCTCCGCGGTAGATTTCGGCAAAGTATGCAGCATAGTTGATGACAAATCCCACGATGACTGCAGTGAATCGGTCATAGGATGTTCCGAAGATGTAATAGGGAGCAAAATATACAAATATCAGCTGCAAGATGAGAGGAGTTCCCCTCATGATCATGATGTAGGTGTTGACCAACTTTGATACCAAGCGGTTCTTTGACATTCTGCCTTTTGCAACCAACATCCCCAAGGGAAGAGCGAAAAGCAAGGTCAAGGCAAATATTTTAAGACTGGTGATCGTTCCAACCAGCATCTGCAACAGCAGTTGTCCCATGTGATACTCCTGGTATTCTGAGGTTTTGTTATAAAACGAATACACGAAAAACAGCAATACAAAAAAAGATGTAGGAAAAAGGAAAAAGAAACGGGGAGCCTGAGCTCCCCGATATAGTAGCTTGAAATTTATTTTCCGACAACCGTGATGTCGGCGCCAAACCATTCGGTGGCGATTTTTGCAAGTGTTCCATCAGACTTCATGGCAAGCAGTTGATTCCAAACTGCATCTGCAAGTTTCACATCACCTTTGCGGAACCCAATACCATAATCTTCATGGCTGAGATCTTCGCTGAGGATTCTGAAATCCTTGCCACTACGGTTGATGTTGTCGTTTGCAACAAACAAATCGACGATCAGAGCATCGATGCCTCCGATTTCAAGATCCATCAAGCCGGTGAGATTTTCCTTGAACTCAACAATCTGTTTGATTGAGGCTTTGAATTCTGGATTTCCATCGAGGGCTTCTGCAGCAGAAGAACCGGCCTGGTATCCGACTTTCTTTCCTGAAAGAGAAGCAAGCGTGGTATAGGGAGCATCACCCTTGACTACGACAACCTGAGCATTGCTCAGATACGGGGAGGTGAAGGTCATGGCTGAAAGGCGCTCGTCGGTAATGGTGAAACCATTCCATATGCAATCGATATTGCCAGTGTTCAGTTCCTGTTCCTTGGCATTCCAATCAATGGGCTGAAGGACGAGTTTGATGCCGAGGCGACTGGTCACCTCACGGGCAAGGTCGACATCGAAGCCGACGATCTTACCATTCTCATCGCGGAATCCCATTGGGGGAAATGTGTCGTCGAGACCAACAATGAGTTGACCCTTGTCCATGATCTTCTGCAGGGAATTGTCGACTCCAGAAGCCTGTTCCTTAGTGCCGGCACCAAATAGGGTTGTGGCCAACAGAAGGATTGCAAGCAGTGCAACGGTGCTTTTTTTCATAACGTTTCTCTCCTCATACAAATGCCTTTCGGGCAGTTATAGGGAGTTTACCGTGTATATTTGAAAATATCCAGACTTAATGCATAAATATTCATTGAATGAATATTTCTTAGTGGCATTTGTTCGAATAGCTGCACCCTTTGCACCCGGAACTCGGGCAAGAGTGAGCACTATTCTTTTTGCATGAACCACATCCGTCTTCTTTGCGTTGTTTGCGAATGGTGTGGACTGCATACCAGAGCATAAGGATGATGAGCAGAGCAACGACAATATTGGAAAGTATCATTACAATCATACAAACCTCACAGAATAAGCATTGCCAACATACGGATCAGCAGTGCAGTCAGATAAGCGAATCCTGTTTGCCAGATAAGTGCATAGAGGAGTTTCTTGCGGTTTCCAAACTCTTTTGCCATCGCACTTATTGCAGCGATGCAAGGAGAGGAAAGGAGGATGAAAGTCATATACGAAAGGGCTGAAGCGGGATCGAAGAAGGACGAGAGCGCTTGCGTTCCCATGGTGACGCTCAGTGTGCTTACGATGGATTCCTTTGCAGCAATGCCTGTAAGCAGAGCGACACTTGCTTGCCAGAAGCCAAAGCCAAGTGGGATGAAAACCGGAGAAATGAATTTTCCGAAAATTGCGAGCATGCTGTCATCAGAATCTACGCTCTGCAGGGTGAAGTTGTAGGAAGAGAGCAGGTAGATGATTACTGAAGAGAGAAGAATGATGGTTCCAGCCTTTGCGACAAAGCCCAACGTCCTCTCTCTGGTTTGCAGATAGACATTTTTAGCGGAAGGCAGCTGGTAACGGGGAAGTTCAAGAATGAAGGCATTCTTTTCCTTATGTTTATCTATTGCTCTGGCAAGAAGGCCTGTAATGATGACAGCAAGGATGCCCAATACGTAGATAAGAGGGGCTATGTACCATTTCCCTGGAAAAAAGTAGGTAAGCATGAGGGCAAATACCGGCATCTTGGCACCACAGGGAATGAAGGGAGTGACCAGTACGGTCAATTCTCTTTGTTTCTGATGTTCAATGGTTCTACTGCTCATGATTGCCGGAACTGAACACCCGGTTCCAATGACCATGGGGATGATGGATTTTCCTGAAAGTCCGATCGTTCTCATGAGCCTATCCATGATGAATGCGATGCGTGCCATATATCCACAATCTTCCAGAATGCTTAACAAGAGGAAAAGGACGAAGAGTTGAGGCACAAAGGTGAGTACACTGCCCACTCCTGCGATGATGCCATCGATCAGAATGCCTGAAAGCAGGGGGAATACACCAAGAGAATCAAGCAGGATGGAGAGGTTGCTCCCCAGATACGCAAAGAAATTTTCAAGGATGCCGGTGGTGTACCCTCCGACCAAGCCGATGGAAAGGTAGAAGACTGCTCCCATGATTGCAATGAAGAGGGGTATGGCTCCAAACCGACTGGTGGCGATGGTGTCGAAATTAAATCGCTTTTTCTGGAATTTTTTGGTTTGACAGTGTTTTGCGATATGTTCTGCCACTTTGTATCGTTGGTCGATGATGATGGCTTCGGGATCATCCTCGAAATGCAATCTGAGATTTGTCTTCGCCTGGTGCAAGAACTCTGCAAAGGCTTCAGGGATGGGAGGCATCGAGGATAGGAACAATTCATCTTCTTCCAGAAGTTTGATGGCAGCCCAGCGTTGGGGCCTGCCAGAAGGAATGAGATGAAGATAATCATCCTCTATGATTGTTGTAAGAAGATTTTCCACATAGTTGGAAAATAGTGGACAGGCAGGGGCCTTGTTTTCTTTAAGGGCATGTTCAACTTCTTTTTTGAAAGATTCTAAGCCGATGCCTTTGCTTGCCGAGATGGACACGACAGGGCAACCTGTCATGAGGGAGAGCCGCTTGGTATCGATTACGATTCCTTCGCGTTCCAAGAGGTCCTGCATGTTCAGCACCAAAAGAACCGATCTACCCAACTCAGCAAGTTGTGATGTCAAATAGAGGCTTCTTTCCAGATTGGTTGCATCGATTACATCGACAATGAGGTCGGGTTGTTCATCAAGGATATAGCGTCTTGATAGCTTTTCTTCAGGTGAATAAGGAGAGAGGGAATATACCCCGGGAAGGTCGAGGACCTTGATGTTGTTCCACATGCCCTCTTTTTTTTCTACGGTTACTCCAGGCCAGTTTCCAACATATGCAGTGATTCCTGTCAATTCATTAAACAAGGTGGTCTTCCCGCAATTGGGATTACCGATGAGTGCGATTGTTTGCATGGTTTATTACCTTAATTCAATGACACGAGCTTCTGCTTTGCGTAGACAGAGGTTGTAACCTCTCAATGCAACTTCCATAGGATCTCCCATTGGAGCCATCTTCACGACTTCAACATCCACCCCTTTGGTGAAACCCATATCCATAAGTCTTCTCTTGAGTTGTTTAGGGGCTTTTATAGCACCCACCTCAGCTCTCTGGCCTACGGTTAATTCATCCATTGTTTTTGCCATATACTACCTTTCTTTCCCCTTATAAGTTAGACAAAACAAACATTTCTGTCAATGCCAAAACTGTAGTTCTTTTCTGTTTTGTTGACGTGACAAAACTGGTGATGCATGATACCATCACAGCATGCAGAAATCGGGCGAAGATTACCTTGAAGCCGTACTGGCAATAAGTCAAGACAAAAAGAAAGTAAGGACTACTGATGTAGCCCTTCGTCTGGGTGTGTCTAAGCCAAGTGTCAATCGTGCCATGAAGGTTCTCAGTGCTGATGGATATGTAAACCAGGAGACCTATGGAGACATAGAGTTGACCGAAAAGGGGAGGCTCAAAGCCTCACAGGTCTATTTCCGTCATAAGACGCTTACCAGCTTTCTTCACGACACCTTGGGTGTCGATCTCAAAATCGCCGAACAGGATGCCTGTTTGATCGAGCATGACATCTCCAGTGAAACTATGGAAAAGCTTGCGTCCTTCATGAGAAGCGAACAAGAAAGAAATTCATAGCAACTTGTATACAGGTGGCGACAGTTCTGCTTTTCTCAAAACATCTTTGTTTTCTGTATGATTTCCTAACTTTTGTGACACAAAAACACCCTAAAAACAACAAAACCTTTGGCTTGTGGATTTCTCGAAGCGTACTACACTTGAATGTAGAAAGACTTTAGGAGGTCTGTATGAAAAAAGCATTTGTACTTTTTGCTCTCTTCGTGCTCATCGTCCCCTTTACATTGGTTGCCCAGGGCTCCAAGGAAGTGGTAGTAGATGAAAGCGCTCCTGTAACCATCCAGTATTGGACCCATGAGGATCCTGCCAGAACTCAGCTCGAGACCGAGTTGATCGATCAATTCATGGCGGATAATCCAAACATCACGGTTGTTCGCTCCACCCAGGCTTCTGTTAAGCAGATTGAACTGGTCCAGACTGCATTTGCAGCCAACCAAGGACCCGATATGTTCAACCTGCCTATCGAGAACCAGTATGCTTACATTTCCAATGCTCGTGTAGCTCCTGTTGATTATCAAGCAGCAGGGTATGCCAACAAGCAGGATTTGCTCGACAAGTATGTTGATGGCGTACTTGACACGGTAACGCTTAATGGAGATGTCTATGGCCTTCCTCTTGAGCTGACCAACTGGAGTATCTACCTTAACAAGAAGGTTTTCCGTAGTGCAGGTCTTGATCCTGAAAAAGATTATCCCAAGACTTGGGAAGAGATGGCTGATGTATCGGAGAAGCTTGTCATTCGCGATGGCGACATCCTCATCCGTCGTGGGTATGATTTCAGGTATCCGTACTATTTGACATTCTTCGTTCCCATGGTGGAACAGCTCGGTGGTGACTTGCTCAGCGCCGATGGCAAGAGTGCCATCATCAACGATGATGCTTGGATCAAAGCCCTCAACTACATGCAGATGTGGGGACCCAGTGGTCGTAACCTCGGTTCACCTACCTACAAGAACGCACGTAATCTTTTCAACAAAGACAACAATGATATTGCCATGGCTCATACCGGGCTCTATCAGGAAGGCAGAATTGAGAAAGACAATCCCGAATTCTTCAACAGCGGAGAATGGATGGTCATTCCGTTCCCTACCTTCGAGGATGCAGTTCGTGATGTAGCTTCCTGCTATTATGGACACTTCTTCATGGTCAATGCAGATTCTGATCCTGCTGTACAGAAGGCTGCTTGGAAACTTGCAGGATTCCTGCTTACCCATGGTGAAGATTATTTGACCCGTGGTGGAAACATCATTCAGCCTACCAAGGCTCTGTTTGCTTCCGAAACCTTGAAGAACATGCCTTACAGTGATGTCTTCATCAACGATATGAATCGTTCACACATGATCTACTACGGTGAAAATTCCGCTCAGATCCAGTCCTTGATTCGTAACGCTGTTGAATCCGTCATGCTCAGTGGAGTAAGTCCCGAAAAGGCTCTTGCTACCTTGAGAGCTTCCGCTCAGGAAATCATTGACGAGCAGTAATGCTTTGCATGTGTTCTGCTGATTTCAATCAGCAGAACACATCCTGTTCCTTTTTCTTCAGGTATATGTATATACCTTTTCATACCACTACGAAAGTAGACATCCAGTGTCCTATTTTTTCAGGAGAAACCAAATGGGTTCCAAGAAAAGCTACGGTATCGAAAAAAAACAAGCGCGTTGGGGATTTGCATTTGTCGTTCCCTCCTTGGTTTTCTTTTCGGTTTTCAGTTTCTATCCAATCATCAACGCTTTTTACACAAGCTTTTTCGACAAGCGCGCTCTGAGTAAGCTTGCTCCCAAATTTCTTGGTTTAGGCAATTATGCGCGGTTGTTCAATCCTGCAACTGCATCAAATGAACTTTCTTTCCTCAATTCCTTGAAATCGACCATGGTCTTTACATTAGGAACCTTCATTCCTTTGTTGGTCATCAGTCTGATCATCGCCGTATTCATCAGCAATCTTACCAGCAACAAAGTCAAGAAATTCTTGCAGATTGCCTACTATTGTCCGGCTATCCTTTCCTCAGTCGTTGCTGCTGCGATCTGGATGATCATTTTCGATCCCCGTGGCTTGGGAAATCAGTGGATGAATACCCTGTTCAATACACCTGGGGTGGATCATCGTTGGCTGGTGGACCCTGTAATGGAACAAGTATCCACGATGGTCATCTATTTCTGGAAATACATCGGATATTTCACCATCCTCTTCATCACTGGACTTGCTTCGATTCCCCCGACGATTTATGAAGCCTCTACCATTGATGGTGCAACAAAATGGCAAAGTTTCTGGAGGATAACACTCCCTCTGCTCAAGCCGACTGTAGTGCTTGTATCCGTCATGGCCATGTTGCAGTGTCTCAAGACGTTCTCAACACAATACATGCTCTATTCCAATGGAGCTCCTCGAGCACCCATCAATGTAATTACCTTTAATATTTATGTTACCGGTATCCAGCAGCAGTACCTTGGCAGAGCCAGTGCCATGAGTGTCGTACTCTTCGTTCTTATGCTCGTGTTGACCTTATTCCAGTTCAAGACGACCAAAAGCGAAAACGTGGAATACTAGGAGACGAAGATGCTGATACAGAAAAAGATAACCCTACCAAAAGTTCTCATCGCCATCGTATTGATCGGCATGCTTGCCTTCACCTTGATGCCGCTGTTGTTCATGATCACTGCATCAATGATGACGTCCAGCCAGATAGTGCGCATGCCTTTCAAGTGGATTCCTGAAGGCTTCAACTACACCAACTTCATCAAGGCCGTCAGAGGAAATGATGGGACTTATATTTTCCTTCGCAACATTTCCAACTCCCTGATCGTGAGCTGTTCAGTTGCGGTCACCACGGTTTTGCTTGCCGCCCTCACTGGGTATGGTCTTGCAAAATTCCGCTTCAGAGGTCGTAATACGGTCTTCATGATGATCATGGCGACCATGATGATTCCCTTTGAGGCCATCATGATTCCTTTGTATATGGTCGTGATGATGCTTCGCATTCAGAATACCTATATAGGACTCATCCTTCCGTTCTTGGTCAGTGCTTTTGGAGTCTTCCAGATGAAGCAATACCTGACTACGTTCCCCACCGAATTTCTCGATGCAGCACGTGTCGACGGTATGGGAGAGTTTGGGATATTTGCCCGAATCGTATTCCCCAACTGCAAGCCTGTCATTGCAACCTTGGCCATCCTTTCCTTCAGAAGTCAGTGGGACAATCTGCTTTGGCCGTTGCTGGTAAGTCAGAAAGACCAGATGAAGACCATACCCCAGTATATTTCCAACTTCGCTTTGGAAAGAAGCACCGATGAAGGCGCCATGATGGCAGCAGCCTTGATCGCTTCCATCCCCATGTTCCTGCTCTTCATGTCATTGACCAAATACTTCATCGGCGGTTCAGCTGTCTATGAATCAAGGAAGGGTTGAGTATGTTTGATTACCTTTATACCGATCTTGCACCTTCACATCCCTCGTATGCTTTGTTGCAATCAATTTCACCGCGAGTGGCGGATGTTTCCCTCATCAGTGATGAAATTCTTTACTCCCGTGCCCTTATGGTCTCTGATGACCAAGAGAGCCTCGATAGGGCGAAACGCAGAGGAATGGGAACTGCCGGTATAGGGGAGCA
>JAQVVB010000266.1 GCA_028699215.1 Sphaerochaeta sp.
CCATCTTTGATGTCTGCACCGTAGAACGTACTTCCAGTGATGGTAGGACTTCTATGTTCATCGAGGTGAACAGTCCTAACTGGGTAACTGTGCTACCTTGGTACAGGAATGAGGAAGGAAAGGCCATGTTCGTCATGGTCCAGCAGTTTCGTCATGGGTCTTCGACTGTGACCAGGGAGTTTCCTGCAGGAGTCATTGAGAAGGATGAAGATCCTTTGAATGCGGGGTTGAGGGAGCTGTTGGAAGAGACCGGTCTTGAGGCCGTGCATACCAAGTTTTTGGGCAGTATGAGTCCAAACTCTGCGTTTATGAACAACCGTACGAATTTCTACCTAGTGGAAGGGGTTCGCCATGTTGCACTGCAGCATCTGGACCCCAATGAACAATTGGATGTGCTTTGTGTCCCTGTCCAGGAAGTGATCGACTCGATGGGGACCGGTTTGTATGACAATGGGATCATGATGATGGCTTTGGGGTTCTTCCTTCGCGAAGCCCACCAACGGCCAGAGCTCTATACTGATGTATAAGGAGAGTGTATGAAGGTGAGAAGAGTATTCGGTTTTTTTGTTGTCCTGACGCTTGTCGTGATGCTTTCTTCCTGTATGGCAACCAAGGATATGGTTCGGACCATCGAGGTGTCGGGAACCGGAGAGGTGCAGCTTACCCCTGATATCGCCAGGTTCAGCATTCAGGTGAGCGAATTGGGAAAAACAACCAGTGATGCTCAGAATTTCGCCAATGTGAAGATGGCTGAGATCCTCAGGGTGCTCAGCTCCCATGGTGTCGCATCAAAGGATATTGCAACCGCTTCCCTGAATCTTCGACCCAGTTATCAGTGGATCGATAACAAGCAGTATCTGGAAGGCCAGATTGCCAGCCAGACATTGTCTGTGACCTTGCGTGACCTTTCCTTGATGGGGCCGGTGATCGATGAACTTGGAGAGGTGAGTGGCATCTATCTCAATTCGGTTCAGTTGGATAAGGCTGACAAGAGTGATGCGCTTCTCGAAGCGAGAGAGAAGGCTGTTGCACATGCTTTGGGTAAGGCTGAGGTCTATGCAAAGAGCAGCAATATGAGTGTTGGCAAGCCTATAACGCTGAGTGAATCGTCATCTGCTTCCAATCCCTATGCAGTTCGGGAAAAAGTGATGATGGCTGCAGGATCCTATGACATGGCTACTGAAATTCCTAGTGGATCAATGACTGTTACTTCCACTATTTCAATGGTGTTGGAAATGTATTGAATCAGGGTGGGGAAAGCAGAGTAATTGGGCATTTAACTATAGTATATAAAAGAGTTTGAAAAATAATTGGTAAAAGTATTAACAGATTCCTATTTTACTGGTATAGTGTTCATGTCCAAACGTGCGAACTGCCTAGACTTATGTCATGAATAGTTCCTCGTTGTTCCTGTTCGTTTTTTTCCCCCTTTTTTCTAAAGGTAACGACAGGATACATTTCCCGCGCTATAGCGGAACTCCCCCAAGGGTGCAAGCTTGAGGGAGTTTTTTATTCGAAATCTGAATTTTGTTTCGCTTTGGTTCCATACTTGCTAGAATTCATCCATATCTCTGTTTGAGATCCTCCTTGGAGGATGAAGGAGCATGTTTGAGCATCCATACGCTATATCATCCTTCTGTATTTCAAGGAAGGCATAAGAAGCAGACGTATTTTGAGGGTTGGTACTTCAAGATGGCCACAGAAACGGAGGTGCTTGCGCTGATCCCTGGAATCTCCTTGGGAGCAGGAAAACAAGACAGGCATTCTTTCATTCAGGTGATCAGCAGTAGAGAACAGAAGAGTTGGTATGTTCGCTACCCGTTTGAAGCGTTCACATCCGATACGCGAACCTTCAATCTCGAGCTGGCAGGGAATAGGTTTTCATCATCACAAATCATAGTCGACCTTCAATTCGAAGATCTTGATCTACACGGTTCGGTGAACCAGATGCAGTTACATCCATATCCTGTGACCCTACGTTCCCCCGGCATCATGGGGTGGTATGCGTATGTACCGTTCATGGAGTGTTTTCATGGTGTGGTTTCAATGCATCATCGTCTGGAGGGTTCATTGGATTTCAATGGGAGGACGATGGATTTGCATGCAGGCATCGGATATATGGAGAAAGACTGGGGGACTTCGTTTCCTGAGGCTTGGATCTGGTTGCAGTCGAATTGTTTTCCTTCCAAAGAAGTTTCGTGTATGCTTTCTTTTGCCAGGATTCCTTTCTTGTCCCATCAGTTCAACGGTTTTTTGGGTTTTCTGTTGTTGGATGGTCAGTTGATCAGATTTGGAACCTACACTGGAGCAAAAATGCTTCTTTGTGAAACCGACGGGAACGAAGCAAGAATCATTATCAAGGATAAGAAGTATCTTTTGGAATTCCATGCTGTATTGGGTCCTTCATCCCACCTTGTCGCACCCCGAGAGGGTGCTATGGAGCGGACCCTGCTGGAAAGCATAGAAGGGACGATAGAGGTTACTGTAAGGAATGAAAGGAATGAGCTTGTCTTTCAGGAGACAGGAACAAAAGCCGGCATAGAAATTTCTGAGGCACGCACACTGAATGTGAAACAAAATAAGCAGGGATGATGCTTTTTCAATTGGTATCGAGTGGGGTGATGGTGGCCGTGATGGTGTCATAATACTGGCCGGCAATTATATTCTCTATGTCTTGGTACATTATATTTCCTACATACAGTGAACGGAGGTTGTCACTCCCTAATTGTAAGGATTCCCAGGGAATTGGCGTCATGTTCTGCACATGCGTAGTTCCCAGATAGAGCGAGAAGGGAATCAGGTCGTCGGTATGCTCATGTTTCAGGTTGAAGATGTATCCTGTCCCTCCATTCCCATCGGTAAAGGAGATGGTCACTCCATAGGAAGGGAGACTTTGGGCTCCCGAAACAGTAATGCGGGCCTGTCCCACTTGGGCTCTTCCATTGTTCACGGCAGATGCAAGGGGAAAGGATTCCTCGCTGGCATCTTGTTCTATGGAAAGGGTTGCTTGTACTTGTGGATCGGCCTGTCCGTTGAGGTAGTTGGAGGAGCCTTCATTGTAGTTGATGGCGAAAAATGAAGCGGGGGTGTCATTGATGGGTTGCAGACTCCAGTTTTTCTGGGTAAGGAGTTTGAAATCCCCAAGGTTTGGTCCGCTTTCGTCCTCAAACTGGAAGGCTGCACCGATAGCTTGGCTTCCATAAAATATGTTTCTGATGCCCAGATAGAAATCAATGACGATAGGAAACATGTTCTTTTTCAATGCAGTGCTATTTAATAAAGGAAAGGTACTATCCGACCAGTTTATGATTTTCAGGTCGGTATGATAGCCATATCTGACCTTGGCGATCAATTGGGCTCCAAAACGGGTCTGCCAGTTGATGCTTCTGCTGCTTTGCAACCAATATTCCACTCCATTACCCCAGTTTCCTGAACGCTCGAGATAGAGTCCGCTTAATTGATTGTTTGCAAATGCACTTGTATAAGAAAGGGTGAGCGTTCCTACATGACAAGCCACCGGATATTGCAGAGACTGGATTCCGAAATACAAGGAGCTTGAAATGGTTGTATCCAATTCCTCTTCATATGCTACAGTCAGATCAGCCAGGGCAGACAAACCCTGAAGAGAGAACAAGCATAGAAGAAGAATGAGTAGAGAGGCTTTCTTCAGATGTTTCATGGTGTTTCCTATAAGGAAAGTATACACATAAACTTCAGGAAAGAAAAACTTCATAAGGTGGCTTTTATGACAAGTTTAGGAGAATATGGCTTTCATGGTATACACGTTCAACCAAGGGGCCAGATAACAGAATTAAAAACTTCTGTTTTCTTTCCTGAGATTGCCCAGATGAGTTTAGCATCTTTCCTTCCTAGTGTGCAGAATTGCCCTTCTTTAATCTGCTTGACAATGTCTTCAATTCTAAGGCAGGTGATCTTTTGCATCCCTGCGTTTAAAACTGAATCGATTATTGTTTGAAGGTTTTTTTCGTCAGTTGCAAAAATT
>JAQVVB010000267.1 GCA_028699215.1 Sphaerochaeta sp.
TACTTCTGTATTGGCTAGATCTTTCTTAGGGACGAAATGGATTGCATTGCCACCAGCACAATGCGTTTCAAGGGGTGAGAAGCCAATTTTATCACGAACAACGATGTCTATAAAATACGACATGGGACCTGGAGCGAACGCCCCTGTATCATAATCGCATTTTCCAATATCAGTTGGGCCTTCACCTGAGAGCACAAACATCATGGTCGATTTCTCTCTAGGTCTTTAGCAACCGTTTCTATCGCAGTATCCACATACACTTCACCAGGACCGAGGAGATCCAGCTTTTCTTGGGTGATTGAAGATTCGAAATACCGTCCACATCGAGTGATTCCATCTTCGCCCTTATACACGAGGAATACACCTGCCTTGGCAACTTCGTCTTCCAGGTAGTTCAGGACCATCGGACTGTGGGTGGTCACGAGTATCTGCTTCTTGGAGTTTACCAGGTAATTCATCAATTGCTCGATCAATTCAGGATTCATCCCATTCTCAATCTCATCCAGAAGGATAAAATCGTGATCAGAGTGTACTTGGGCAATAATTGTCAAAATTCGGAGCATCCCATCACTCAAGTGCTGAATTTCGGTTTCCAAATATTTCTTCTGTGTGGTCTTGTATCCCTCTGTAATCCAATAGGACTTCCACCCAGCACGCAAGGACTGTGGCCTCGCTTGTGTAACCTGAGGATAAAATTTCTTGAGTTCCATTACTATCTCTTCGGAACGGTCTTTCGGAAGATGAGATAAATATCCAGCCAGTTTCTCCCCTCCCGAGCCGACATCATCAGCTTCACGGGATCGGGTCTTGATCAGTTGGGGATTCAACAACTCCAATGATTTCAAGCCATCAACAAACTTCTTAACTACAGAAACCTCCGGCATGGATTCAGGGTCACTCTTCAGAAAGGAAAGAATAGAGCCCTTGTAGGAAAAATCCTTTGCACTGACAGTGGACCTTTCATTTCCCCTTTTATAGCGAAGTATACCATCTGAAAGAGTCATTATAGCATTAGAGTTGATAAATATTGCTTCTGTCGTACATCTGGAAGTCACCGTATTGAATGAACCAATCCATCGATATGTGACATTTTCTTCGGTAATTTCCAGCTTGAAGGTGATGGTTCGCTTCTCGGAGAATCTGCTTGTCAGCTCGCTGAGTTTCCAACCTCTTGTTTTGACCCAGGTATCGAGGGTCCCTGATGCAAGATGATGGATGAAATCAAAAGCTTGGAGAATCGTTGATTTACCGGCTCCATTCGTTCCCACAAGGCAAGAAAATTGTGGCAAGAAGCCTTTATCCTGTGCTGGAGGAAAACTGAATTCGATGAGAGACTTGAAATTGTCTATGGTGAATTGCTTGAGCATCCTACCCTCCTACACATCAATGAAAAGAATTCTCATGTAGTATAATTGAGGGGAATTGAAAGTACAACCTTCAATCCAACTCAATATTCTGAGCACATCAACCCTACAGTTGATGATCCTACACCTTGGTCTGTTTCCAACCCCTGCTCTTGCAAAAAAGGAGATACCCTATCCCAGCAAGCCTCAAAGAGCCAGCATCGCCTCAGCCAAGGTACTGTCTATCAGAAGGTGATTGGCATACCCCTTCTGTATTGCCAGGTTTACCAGAGGTGCCTTATGCTCCCCTGCTGCCGCTATGATGATCTTGCTCCCACGGTCTGCCTTCTGACCCAACAGCTTGAGGTTGACCGCCTTGATAAGGGATGATGATTGGCTGCTTCCTATGGGAGAGACAAGAGCGGGACAGTCAATGACTTCCCCTTCCTTGTCCAGGAGGTAGTAGTTCAAATCCCCAATGGCCCCACTGTGGAGAATCTCTTCCAGCTGGGTAGAACCCAACGATGCTGTGATCATCTGCGTATACAGCCCTTGCTTGGAGAAGGTGCCTATACCGAGCAATGCAGCATCGGCGAGCTGCATTGCACCGAATACCTCAGCCTCAGAGGTCGGGTTCGATTCTGAACACCTGCCTTCGTTGCGATACCTGTAGGATGATATCAATGAAGTGGCTGTTATGGAAAAGTCAGCAGGGGTCATGGTGAAGTTCAAGGGAAAGAGCTGCAGATTGCCTATGCTCCCTCGCTTCATGTGATCCAATATGCGGGCAACGGTATACCCGTTGCTGACACCAAGGGAGAAACGATCGGAGTCTCGTGCCCACCCTTCTATCCACAAGGATCCAAACCAGCCCAAGATCATCTCCTTGAGAAGTTGCATCTTGACCGGTCGTGTCTCCACTACCTGGACACACTCACGTCTCAAACCTGTATGCAGGGCAACTTCTCGCTCCATTGCCTCATTACGAGTGGCGCTACGAATCCTCTCATCAAGCTCGCCTCTGAAGTAGGCGTCCCTAATGAGATTCTCAATACTATGCTCAGAATCCAAGTGTGAGAAAGCCTCGCGGGCGGAACCTGCAAAAACTTCACTGATATATACCCTCTCAGAAGGGAGGGATTGCTGCAGCCTGATGGCCAAAGCCTCGATAGATAAGGAAGAGAGTTCAAGGAATTCTGACAGTTGCAGTGAGTAGAACTCGCAGATGGCATTGAGGTTCTCTATGTTGGAGGAGTAGCTCTTCTCCCAACTCTGATAGGTTCGCAGTGGCACATGCAAGGCATCTGCCACTGTTGTCTGGGAGAGTTTCTGAAAGAGGCGCAATTCCCTTATAAGGGTTGTAACACGGTCCAATAGACTATTCATAAGAAGAAGATATCATGGGTTCTCTTATAATGCAAGAACTTGCGTATATAAAATAGTTGAAATACATTATCTTGTGTGTTATTGTTACTATATCGGAGTATGCAAGAACTTACATACTCAAGGAGGAAATAATGAAAAAACTTGCTTTATGTTTGGCTATTCTACTGGTAGCAACCACCTTGTTCGCCGCAGGCAGCAAAGAAGCTGCCCCAGAGGGAAATGTTACCCTGCACTGGTATTCCCATGCATCATCACTGGGTAATACAGAAAAAGCCATTATCGAAAAATTCAACGAGACAAACCCAACCATCACCGTTGAAGTAGTGGAACTTCCCGAAGCAACCAATGACAAGCTTCAAGCCCTGCTCATCGCATTGCAGAGCGGAGACAGCTCAATTGACTTCTTCAATGCCGATGTCACCTGGACTGCAACCTTTGCATCAGCACAGCTCATTGAACCCTTGGACACCTGGTTCCCTGCCTCTGAACGAGCAGGCTTCCTCGCAGGCACCATTGAAGCGGCAACCTACAACGATGTGCTCTGGGGCATCCCATTCAGAACTGATGCCGGAGTCCTCTACTATAGGAAGGACCTGCTGCAGAAGTATGGTAAAGAAGTACCAAAGACCTACACAGACCTCTTTGCCACAGCACAGGAGATCAACACCAAGGAAGGCGGCGGAATGTACGCCCTGGTAGGATCACTGGCAAATGGCGAAGGCCTTACCTGTAACGCTGTTGAGTGGTTCTACTCCAACGGGGGACAGGTCGTCGGCAAGGATGGAACCATCCTTATCGACTCTTCCCAGAACCGTCAGATCCTACAGATGATGAGCGAAGCCTATGCGAACAACCTCATGCCTGAGGGAGTCCTCTCCTATGGCAGTGGTGATGCCCGCTCCTCCATGTTCCAGGGAAAGCAGGTATTCATGCGTGCTTGGCCCAAGGCATACGCCATGGGACAAGACCCTGCAAAGAGCCAGGTAATGGGCAAGCTCGGTGTCGCACCCCTACCAAGTGGACCACAAGGTACCATGGGTAAAAGTGTACTTGGAGGCTGGCAGCTTTTCATGAACAAGAACTCCAAGCATAAGGATGCATCCATCAAGTTCATGAAATTCTATGCAAGCGAATATGCACAAAAACTGCATGCACTCAATGATTCCTACATGCCTGCCAGAAAAGCCCTGTATGCTGACAAGGACATCCTGGAGAAGTATCCGTACTACAGCGACTTCCCCCAGGTATTGGAAACAGCGGTTCCCCGTCCA
>JAQVVB010000268.1 GCA_028699215.1 Sphaerochaeta sp.
CCAAATCTGGGCTTTGCCAAGGTAAATAGGAGAATCACATTCATGAAAGCAGAGACGCCACCGCGGAGAATATTACTCATCATGTCCAGCATCATGAATTTCTTGTCTCCATCAGGTAGTTCATGTAAACTTCACGCACAAAACCGTACTGCTTGGTAACGATGGGCACTGAATATCCAAAACGAAGCGTGAACCTGTTTTTACTGAAGCTTTCAACATAATCCATATTCACTACATACGAAGCATGAGGTTTCACAAACCGTACATCTTGTAATAATTGTTCGACATGCTGGGCAAAAGGACCTTTGAAGGTCCGGGTGGTGACCGTTTTCCCGTTTGCCAGAGTGTAGATTGCTGTATGTTTCGTATACTCGCAAAATACTACTTCTGACAATCTGAGAGTACGTATTCCTTCAAGTGTCTTTACTATGAAAGAGTTTCCCATGTCCATATCCAATTTGGAGACTACAAGATTCAAGGTGGCAAAGAATTGCTGTTTGTCGATTGGCTTGAGTAAATAATTAACAGGATTGGCTACAAACGATTGCAAGGCAAAACTTGGTTCTGCTGAAGCATAGATGATATGGGACTCTCGATCTAAGTTCCTGATTGTCTTCCCTACCTCAATTCCATTCACCATAGGCATGACGATATCGAGAATATACAAATCAAACCTTTTGTTTTCACATGCACGAAGAAGTTCATCAGGATGAAGGAACTGATGAACAGTACCTTCATATTGATTCAGTTCCAGAAACTCCGATGTATACGATGCGATGAGAGACAGGTGGGCGGGTTCATCATCGCATATGGCAATATCCAACATTATCTATCCTTATAATTCACACTTCGTTTTAGTAAAAACATCAGGCATAGGTCTGAACGTAAGGAGAACATTTCATTAAAACCATTATTTCTGTTCATTATAGAGAAGCGTGCGTGATTTGTGCAATCATATTCGTAAGAAATATAACGGAGGGAAGAAGCTGCATCATGAATGCAAACTTTGATGCTTCTTTTTACCTCCCCTTCCTTGTCCAGTGGCACAATGTCGACAGGGATATCCTTGACAATTTTTTCAGGGTTGGAAATGATGAAACCAAACGCGAGGGAGAACGAGATGAAAGCATATGAAGAAATGTCCTTACATGCTTGGCCATCACTGGAAACGTCACGCTACAAAGGCTGTATATACAGAGTCTCAAATGGATATACCAATAGATCCAACTCAGCCAATCCATTGTACTCACAACAGAATGACTATGCTGATTTAGTTACTTATGCTGAAATTCTTTATAAGAAAAACAATCTCCCTTGTGTTTTTAAGGTACTTGACCATGAAGACTACAAAGACCTGGATGCCCTCCTTGCACAGAAACAGTATGAGAAAATCAATGCATCAAAGGTGATGACGCTTGCAAGTCTTAGTGAGATCAAATCCACTCATTGTATAGGAGATTTTGAGAATCATTTCACAAAAGAATGGTTCAGTGCCTATACAAAAATTCATAGGATACCAGAAGCAGAAGTAGATGTTGCGTATCAGATACATGCATCCATACAAAACACCATCATTGCATCCTCGATCCAGTCGGATGATGAAATCGTTGCATGTGGTTTTGGTGCAGTGGAAAATGGCTATATCGGCTTGTTTGACATTGCTGTCAATGAACACATGAGAAGAAGAGGATTGGGCAGAGCCTTGGTTGAGGGAATTCTACACAAGGCGAAGGAATCGGGTGTAAAAAAGGCATATCTCCAAGTAACCGATTCCAATGAGATTGCAAAGCAACTCTATGGTAAAATCGGCTTTACCCCAAACTATTCCTACTGGTACAGACGAAAATCCCTCACAACACTATGTGCTGAAAACTAAGGTTTCTGCTTCTCCATCGGCTGGTGTTTTCCATGCTCGATGGCATACAAAATGCCTGAGAATAAAGGCAACTCATTGGCCATCTGAGCTAATTCCCGCCTATATCCAGCATGATCATAGTCAACCCTTCGCAATTCTATCGCAAGGTGTTCTTCATCAACTTCAAGTATTGCATAGGAAGGGCGGTGGTCTCCATCAAACGAGTATCCGACAGCTCCAACATTCACTATGTGCTTCCCCTTGATTGTGAACTCTCCAGGCATATGGGTATGACCACAAAAGATCAGTTCTGCAGTTTCATGTTCCAATCGATCAGCCACTTCGCATTTTGTATCATCAGGAACAAGTTTGTCGCTGACATGATAGGGGCTGCCATGGCAAAAGAGAAGATGGTGCCCAAAAAGGGTCTTGGAAGTAGAAATCGGCCAACTGGCGATTTCTTGTTTTGCTTCAACACTCAGATGTTGGTCGCAATCGACAAGAACCTCGAGCAACTGTTTCTCAAAATCGGAAGAAGGATGAAAGGTATCAACTTCTTCAAGATTCGCATCAGTATTACCCTTGATGCATACAAGAGGAGACCTTTCAAGCAACGCATCAAAACACTGTTGGGGATGCAACCCGAAGAAGACCAAATCGCCTAGGAAAACATACGCATCAAGACCTACTTCGTCACCATCAGCAAGCACAGCTTCAAAAGCTGCGATGTTTCCATGAATATCTGATATGACACCTATGCGCATAGAGCTGCTCCTTCAGGATTTGCTGATGGGCTTTACCATCTGATTGGATTATCCTTTCTCCACTTTGAAAAACAGACAACCAATCGTGACAGAAACAATATCCAGTCCTGTTCTCACCAACAAATCCAGCAAATCGGCTTCGAATACAAGTGGCATGAACCCATTGAATAGAAGTAAATTAAGACCAAATAATATTCCTCCAACAAGTAAAGTATTGGCAAACCTTCTCTTACGAGGGACATACGATGCGAACCATGACAATACACAGGCAATGACCAAACCTGTCAGAGCACACCAGAGAAGGGTTTCCCCTCGCTTTTCTTCGAAGGAAGAATAAATATCGAATACATGATATTGGAGTAAACGACCTATCATGAAAAAAATAGATATCGAAAAGAGAGGAATAACAGAAATGGGTCTCTTTTCTGCAGCCGTCGATTCCTTTTTTCCGAGCAAAAGTCCTAGTAAACACCCCATGATCAAAAAGGCAAAACCATCGGCAAGAGGATAGGTGATTCTATCAATCGGGGATCCGTGAGGTAACGGCTCAAGTAAATAGACTGTCCAGATCAGGATATTGGCAAATCCAAATTTCAGTCCTTGGGAGATTCTGTTTCCGGTCATTTTCTTTGAAACAATGAGGAACATTGCTGCGATCAAACTATAGGCAAGACTGCCATAGATGAGGAAAGCAATTGGCATGGTCCCATTGGTAACAAATACGCTTGGAGGTAAAACTACTTGATTTCCAGAAGGAATACATAATTGAACTATCATCCTGGCAAAGGTAGAAAGTATTCCAATAAGCACTATTTTGAGGGGTATCGTATATGTGTTACTAATTATGTTGCCTCCTGCTCATCTTGATAAAGAAATCGTCCTATATGAACAAATCGTATGTAATGGGGACTTGAAAGATAATCAATCAGTGTAGGTACAAGAGGAAAGCCAAATTCTGTGCCAGCTTAGCATAAAAAATATCCGGTTACCAGCTCTCGCTCGCTTTCTCCTTTTCTCAATTTTCAATGTACTGGGATATCTTAGGAAATTCGACTGGATGTAGGTATGGTTGAACAAGAACTCCACTCTGTTGTGTTACCAAAACTTCTGCCTGCTTTCCCTCGATTCGCTCAACAAACATTTCTGCTGTCATTTTGGCTATACTTCTTGACTCTTGATGAAAGGCTATTGCATCGGGTGTGACACTTCGTGTCGTAGTCACTGATTCCCAAACACAGCATAATCCTATGAGAAAATTCTCTCTTCTTTCTAGCATGTGCTACACTCTAGAGACACAAACGGAGGAATGAAGCATGAGAAAATGCAGCCTGGTGTTCATTGTTGCTGGGGTTCTCTTGAGTCTTTCAGGATGTACAAG
>JAQVVB010000027.1 GCA_028699215.1 Sphaerochaeta sp.
GAGTGCCTCAAAAACATCAGCAGAACCGCAAGCCGAGGATGAAGCACGATTTCCATGTTTGGCAACGGGAACACCACAGGAACTGATGACGATGCTGCTGGTAGAAGAAATATTGAAAGAGTTTGATTTATCGCCTCCTGTCCCAACTATTTCAAGAACCGGAAGTTGGTGAAGTAGTCGTACGCAGTGCTCCCGCATACCTGCGGCGCAAGCGGTGATCTCCTCGATGGTTTCTCCTTTGAGTGAGAGAGCTGTGAGAAAACTGCTCATCTGCACTGGTGTTGCCTGACCGTCCATGATTTCATTCATCACCGTCTTTGCTACCTCATAGCTCAAATTCTGTTTCATGCAGACTTCTTTGATGGCTTCTCGTATCATCTGGTTTCTCCTTGGATATTCATGAAATTTTCAAGCATTTCTTGCCCATGTTCGGTCATGATCGATTCGGGGTGAAACTGTACTCCATAGATTGGGTAGGTGGTGTGCTGTACTGCCATGATCTGTCCATCTTCTGCGCGTGCAGTGATGCGAAGCACTGAGGGGATGGTTTCTTCAATTACCGCGAGCGAGTGGTATCGTGCAACTTTTTGATGGACATCAAGACCTTTGAATATTGGAGAAGAGACATCAATTTCAACGATTGAGGTTTTTCCATGGACCAGCTGTTTTGCATGCGACACGACTGCCTGGTAGGCTGTGCAGATTGCTTGGTGTCCGAGGCATACTCCTAGGATGGGAATGGCTGGCCCCAGTTTTTGAATGACTTCAATGCATATTCCTGCATCCTCACATCTGCCTGGGCCAGGAGATAGGATGATTCTCTGGGGTTTGAGTCTAAAAATTCCTTCAACGTCCATTTCATCATTGCGAATTACCTTGATATGTTCATCCATACCGCCAATTGCCTGATACAGGTTGTAGGAGAAGCTGTCATAATTGTCTATCAATAGAGTCATAGCAATCCTCCTGAGGCTGTTGTAAGCGCGTTGGTTACGGCTTTTGATTTATGTATGCACTCATTCCATTCAGTTTGCGGATTGCTGTCGGCAACGATACCTGCTCCGCTTCTCACGAATACTTTCCCGTTTTTCTTATAGGCAATGCGAATTGCAATACAGGTGTCCATGTTGCCGCTGAATCCAATATAGCCTATGGCTCCTCCATACATGCCACGTTTGTTGTTTTCCAGTTCGTTGATGATTTGGCATGCGCGAATCTTTGGAGCGCCACTGAGTGTTCCTGCAGGCAATACAGCGCTGATGGCATCGAGAGCGTCATAGCCTAGTTGTATTTCGCCCTTCACCGTCGACCCCAGATGCATCACATGGCTGAATCGTTCAACAGAGAGGTATTTTTCAACAAATACGCTTCCAAACTTGCTGATCTTGCCTAGGTCGTTTCTTCCTAGGTCGACCAACATGTTGTGTTCAGCAAGTTCCTTTTCATCAGACAGCAGCGATTGTTCGTGTGCCAGGTCTTCCTCATTTGTTCTTCCTCTAGGACGGGTACCCGCAAGAGGGAAGGTATGGAGTATTCCGTCCTGCAATTTGACAAGGGTCTCAGGAGAGGCTCCAGCTATTTCCACCTCACCGATGTTGAGGTAGAACATATAGGGAGAAGGGTTGGTGGTACGAAGCAAACGATAGGTATCGATCAGGCTGCCACGAAAGGGCGCTTGTAGTCGATTGGAGAGTACTACTTGAAAAACATCGCCTTCATAGATGTGTTTTTTCGCTTTTTCGACCATTGTACAATAGCATTCTTCATCAAACAGATATTCAAATGGTCCCTGTAATAAGCCGATTTGATGTTCGATTGGTGAATCGCTGAGAATCAGGTTACGCAGGTTAATAAGTTGATCCTGGGCTTTTTTATAGCCGTTTTGTTCATCCTCTAGATGGATATTGGTAATGAGGATGATCTTCTGTCGATAATTGTCGAAACAGATAACTGTTTCAAAGAGCATCAGATCGACATCGTTGAACTGTTCAATGTCCTGGGCATCGAGGTTCAGCGTCGGTTCACTGTATTTAATATAGTCGTAGGAGAAGTAGCCTACCAGTCCACCGGTGAAAGGAGGGAGATTGGATAGAGGGATACTTCGATAGTTGCTGAGTAATGAGCGTATGAACTCCTGTGGATTGGCTTTTTGTGTCTGTACGTTTCCTATGGAATCAGTGATGGTTAGGAGATGATCGGTACAAGTCACTTTGAGTGTGGGATCATATCCTAGAAAAGTATATCGTCCCCATCGTTGGCATGCTTCCACGCTCTCCAGCAAAAAGCAGTGGGAGCCCGTGTTCTTCATTCGTTCAAGCACGGAAAGGGGCGTTAGTTTGTCACTGAACAGTTCAGTTGTGAGTGGAATGAGATTCCCTTGCGCTTGTTTTGCAAGTTCTTTGACTTCTTCCATTTGTAGGTTGTATTGCACACTCTCTCCTTTGTAGGCGCTGCCGTTGGCGAAACACTACACGTGATTTGCAGCTTTTTTCATGCTTCTTACAAATTGAGAAACAGGCTCGATGCTGTTTCGTCCATATTCACCTATCATCCTCACAATGGCTGATCCTACGATGATACCATCAGCGAATTGGGCGAAATGGCTTGCTTGTTCTTCATTGGAAATACCGAAACCGATGCAACAAGGCGTAGTTGTGACTTGCTTGGCAACGCTTACCATGTCTTGTACGGAATCATCAATGGTGTTTCTCATTCCAGTTACTCCTAGAGAAGAGACGCAATAGAGAAATCCGTTGCTTTGCTCAGCTACTAAGGTAGTTCTTTGTTTGCTGGTAGGAGCTATCATGCTGATGAGATTGATATCGTAGTGCTTGCAGAGGGGAAGGATTTCTTCTTGTTCTTCGAAGGGCAAATCAGGAACGATGATTCCGTCAATACCTGTTTGGTGGCAAGTATGAAGGAACTTTTCTTTTCCATAGGTGAAGATGGGGTTGATGTAGGTCATGAATACCAGAGGGATGGAGGTCTCTTTGCGAATTTCCTTCACCATGGTAAAGATTTTTGCAAGCGTGGTGTTTGCATGTAGCGCTCTCTGATCAGCCTGTTGGATGACTACTCCTTCTGCGATGGGATCGGAGAAGGGGATCCCCAGTTCGATGAGATCGGCACCACTTGCTGCCATGGCAAGTACCAGCTTTTTTGTGGTATCCAAATCAGGATCTCCACAGGTGATGAAGGGTATGAAGGCTTTTCCTCGTGAAAAGGCGGAATCTATTCTACTACTCATACAGTACTTCTCCCTTATAGCGGGCTATGGCGGATACATCCTTGTCTCCGCGTCCTGAAAGGTTTATGACGATGACCTTGTCTTTGGAGAGCTTTGGTGCAAGTTTCCTTGCATATGCAATGGCATGGGCACTTTCAATGGCAGGGATGATTCCTTCCATACATGCAAGATATTCAAAAGCTGATACCGCTTCCTCATCTGTGATGGATACGTAGCTTGCTCTTCCTCTTTGTGATAAGTCTGCATGCTCGGGGCCAATCCCTGGATAGTCGAGTCCTGCGCTGATGGAGTACACCTCATTGATCTGCCCGTCAGCATTTTGGCAGAAAAGGCTTTTCATGCCATGGAAAATACCGATGGTGCCTGTAGCGATGGTGGCGGCATGCTCATTTGTCTCAATGCCTTTTCCTGCAGCTTCGATGCCTATCAGTGTTACGGAGCTCTCATCAAGGAAGTCGTAGAAAAGACCCATTGCATTTGAGCCTCCTCCTACACATGCCAATAGATAATCTGGAAGTTTACCCTCTTTTTTCATCATTTGTTCTCTTACTTCTTCGCCGATTATCTTTTGAAAGTCTCGAACCATGGTAGGGAACGGATGCGGCCCCATGACTGAACCCAATACATAGTGAGTGTCGTCAATCCTTGTCGTCCACTCACGCATGGTTTCGTTGACGGCATCTTTCAATGTCATGGTTCCACTGGTTACAGGGTGTACTTTAGCCCCGAGGAGGTGCATGCGGTAGACATTCAAGGCCTGGCGGTCACAGTCAACTTTCCCCATGAATATTTCACATTCCAAACCCATAAGGGCGGCGGCTGTGGCGGTGGCAACCCCGTGCTGACCTGCTCCGGTTTCTGCAATGACACGTTTCTTGCCCATCTTCTTGGCAAGGAGACACTGTCCAAGGACATTGTTGATCTTATGGGATCCTGTATGGTTCATGTCTTCACGTTTCAGATAGATTTTAGCTCCTCCAAGGTTTGCTGTCATTTTCTCTGCATAGGTCAGCAGGGAAGGGCGTCCCGCATAGTCTGCATAGAGGTTTTTCAATTCAATCTTGAAGGATAGGTCATCTTTATAATGAGTATAAGCCCTGTCTAGTTCTATGACTGCAGGCATGAGAGTTTCCGGTATGTACTGTCCACCAAACTGTCCAAATCGTCCGACGTTCATGATTGCCTCCGATGTGGAAGAGCTTATATGTTTCTATAGATAGAATCAATAGTGATATCAAATATTTTCCCATTCTCAGGAAAGAAAGGATTCATTTTGAAAAACAACAGGATATTCTTGTCTTGGACAATTTCACTCTATGCAACCCTTTATGTATGAGTTACATGTGGTATCATTAATTGTTCAAAATAGTTTCTTGATGAGGGTAGGGCATGGATATATCGGAATTTTTTGTAGATTTCCCAGAAGCCAAGGATTGTTTTAATGTGATCAAGGCCCAAATCGAAGAATTTGGACCGAGTGTTATGAGAGTAAGCAAGAGCCAGATCGGATTCTACAGGGTCCATGGTTTTGCCTATATTTGGGTTCCAGGAAAGTATCTTAAGAGCAAATGTGCGCCGTTGGCCCTCTCAGTTCTTTTGAATACAAAATTGGAAGGGTATGCTTTCAAAGAAATCGTAGGCCCCAAGGATGGTAAGTACATTCATCATCTCGAAATCAAAGATGATCAAGGCTTGTCATCTGATATGATTCGCGTACTGATGCTGGCTTATCAACAGGCGGAATGAAAAAAGACAAAAAAAGGAACCCGAAAGGGTTCCTTTTCACTGTACCAGTCTAAAGACTAGTAACGGTTATTGTTGTAAGACGGACGGGGTTTTGCAATGGCTTCGTTAACGCGGAGGTTACGGCCATCGATTTCCTTACCGTCGAGCTGGGAGATAGCGGCTTCTGCAGCAGAATCCTCTTCCATCTCTACGAAACCAAAGCCCTTGGGGCGACGGGTTTCGCGGTCAATGATGATATTTGCACTCAAAACGTTACCGTACTGTGCGAACAGGTCCCGAAGTTCTTCTTCGGAGGTGTTGTAACTCATGTTACCAACGTAAATTTTCTTTGCCATTAAAAGCATCCTTTACAAGCTTAAGCTTGCATACATAATATTGCTCTATTTGGCGCAGTCTCGAACTTTTAGCCTGTCTGCTGGAGGAATTCGGTAAAGAACGCATACATACAAAAGATAGGAAAACGTACTAGCTGCAACTCAATAATCTAAAGCATCTGTACGGTATCATGCCCACTAGGTAATGTCAATCGACTTGCAGAGCCGAATTAGAAAAAGGATATAAAAAAATCAAAATTGGTCAAAAAGTCGGAAAAATTACTAAAAGATGGGATAATTTGACCCAATTATTCTTATCCGGCTTTTTTACAAATCTCCTGGACCATCTTCGGTTCAGCTGCTAGGATCAAATCAAAGAGGTTTTTGATCATGAAGCATATAGAAGTTGCAGCTGCAGTGTTTCTCCAGGATAACAAGGTTTTTGCTGCCCAAAGAAAGGATTTTGGAGAATTGGCAAAACGATGGGAGTTCCCAGGGGGCAAATTGGAACACGATGAGTGTGGTGAACAAGCCATCATACGAGAGATACAGGAAGAACTTGGAGCTGAAATTCAAGTAAAGCGTCTCTTGCTTACTGTTGAACACCAATATGCTACCTTTTCACTCACCATGCATGGATATCTTTGTGAAATTCTCCAAGGTCCGTTGGAACTGAGAGAACACCTCGATAGCAAATGGCTTGCGAAAGCTGACCTCTATTCAGTCAACTGGGCTGATGCAGATCTCCCCTTGGTTCACGCAGTTTCTTCTTTGTTGGAGTAACCTATGAAGACTTCGATTTTTTCAGATCTGCCGAAGAGTCTTGAAACAGGCTTTCTCGATGCAAAACTTCCTTCTTCAGAAGAATTTCGTCCTCATCTGATCTTGAATGATCCTCCTCGAAGCAAGGTCCTTTCTTCATTGATCAAGGAACTTGATAGTTGTACGTATTTTGAGTTTTCGGTCGCTTTCATTACTTCAGGGGGGCTTGCAATGCTGCTTCAATCCCTCTATGAAGCGAAGAAGCGGGGTGTTAAAGGAAAAATCCTAACCTCTGATTACCTTACCTTCACCGATCCAAAAGCCATGCAAGCACTTCTGACCAATTTCCCAAACATTGAGCTTCGGGTATATTGCGAAAAGGCGTTTCACGCAAAAGGCTATGTATTCTATCATAGGAAGGAATCCTATGCCTCGCTCATCTTGGGTAGTTCAAACCTTACGCATGAAGCTTTGTCCACCAATAGAGAATGGAATGTACGATTGGTTTCCCTCGAAGAAGGGGAGCTGTTCGTAAAAACCCAACAAGAGTTCAACGATGCTTGGCAACAAGCCATCGAGGTGTCTCCTGCCTGGCTTATCCACTATGAGAAAATCTACAACCAATTTCGCAGGCAACCATCTTTCATCCCTCTTGTTGGAGAACCAGAGATATTTTCCCCTTCGGAAGAATCTGGTGAAATTATTCCCAATTATATGCAGAAGGAAGCACTGGAAGCGCTTGAAGCTTTGCGGGAAAAGGGCGAACGGAAGGCTCTTCTCATTTCAGCGACTGGGACGGGAAAAACCTTTCTCAGCGCTTTTGATGTAAAGATGCAAAAAACCCGTAGATTTTTATTCATCGTACATCGTCAACAAATCGCAGCTGAGTCGATGAGAAAATTCAAACAAATACTTGGTTCAGATATCGCTTGTGGTCTTTTGGGGGGAAAGCACAGGGATGTTGACGCCCCCTATCTTTTTACCATGATACAAACGCTCTCCAAACCAGAAATCTTATACTCGTTTTCTCCCGATTATTTTGATTACATCTGTGTTGATGAGGTTCACCGGGCAGGAGCGGATTCTTATACAAGGGTGCTCGACTACTTCAAACCAGCATTCCTTTTAGGTATGACCGCAACCCCGGAGCGTACTGACGGTTTTGATATCTATGGTCTTTTTGATCATAACATCGCCTATGAAATACGTTTGAATCAGGCGCTTGAAGCTGAGCTGCTCTGTCCGTTTCACTATTACGGGATATCCGATCTGGCAATCGATGGGGTGTTGCAAGATGATCTATCTCTTTTTTCAGAAATCAATTGTAAAGAACGGGTGAAAAGAATCAAACAAATGATCGACAGGTATAGCATAGGCAACCAGCGTCGTCGTGGATTGATTTTCTGCAGCAGGAATGAAGAGGCTGCCATGGTGGCGAACGAATTGGTTTCATTGCATGTACGAGCTCTGGCTCTCAGTGGACAAGACAGTGAAGAAGAACGCGAATCTGCTTTTTTGCGACTTGAGAAGGAGACTGGAAACGATAGCCTTGAATACCTGGTCGCTGTGGATATTTTCAATGAAGGCATTGATATCCCTTCCTTGAACCAGATAGTGATGCTTCGTCCAACCCAATCAGCAATCATTTTTGTACAGCAGATGGGGCGAGGTTTGCGTAAGTTTCCTAGCAAGGAATACCTTACCGTCATCGATTTCATAGGCAATTATGACAACAACTATATGATTCCTGTTGCTCTATTTGGTGACAATAGTTTTAAAAAAGATTCTTTGAGAAAGATTGTAAGCAGTGGAAGTCTGGGCTTACCTGGCGTATCAACCGTGAGTTTTGACAGGATTGCCAAAGAAAGAATCTATGCTTCAATCAATTCAGCTAGGTTCAATACCCTTGCTTTTCTCAAGGAAGCGTACCAAAAAGTGCGGACGCAAGTCGGGCGTATCCCCACGATGCTTGATTTTGTACGTTTGCACTCAGTGTCTCCTTTGCTGTTCATTGAGTATGACAAGAGTTTTTATCAGTTTACCTGCAAGGTTGAGAAACAAAGATCGTCAATCCTTTCGGGTGTGCACCTTGCTAGTCTGCATTTCCTTTCCAAGGTGCTTTGTCCAGGTCTCAGACCGTATGAAGGAGTGATTCTTCAATTGGTGATGGAGCATACAAAGGTAACCATAGACGAAATCAAGGAGACGATTCAGAGAACCTATGGATTTGCTGCCGAGCATGCTTCCATTCTATCTGCTTTATCTCTCTTGCAGGATGGCTTTTACCAAGCATCCCAGAAAAAGGCATTCGGCAATCTGGTGTATGTCGAATGGGTTGGAAACACTTTGACTGCAAGTGAAGGGTTTAGTGCTCTGTTGGTAAACGAGGAGTATCATAAGCAAGTGGTGGACATTCTTGCTTTCGCTGAGTATGAGTATCGTGAACAGTATTATGAAAACCGAGGAATCCACGATTTGGTACGGTACCAGAAGTATACCAGACAAGAGGTCTGCAGACTATTGAACTGGAGAAATGACGAATCATCTACACTTTATGGCTATAAAGTCCACTATGAAACCAAGACCTGCCCGATTTTTGTTACGTATCATAAAGACACCCAGAGTATAGATTCGAGCATAGACTACAAGGATATGTTTGTTTCTCCTGATATATTCCAATGGGAAACCAGAAACAATGTAAGGCTTGATGCCAAGGAGCCAAAGGCCATTCGTGAGGAAGCAGGGCCCATGGAGAAGTTGCTGTTCATCAAGAAAAGCAACGATGAAGGTCTGTCTTTTTATTATATTGGTAAATTGAGATTTCTATCCAATGTGCAGGAAACCAAAACCAATGATAACGGGAAGGTCCTTCCTGTCGTTCAGATGCGTTTCAAAATTGACCAGAGTGTACCTGATGATGTATATGCATATCTTACCGAACAGATTGACAGTCAGATTCCTCACACTGCTCTCGTAGGGTAGGCTTGGTATCACAAAGAGGAGAAACAAAACGATGGGAGCTTCTGTTTTGCCGTAGTAAAAACTACTGTATGGACGTCGAGCATTCCAGTATGTATCGGGTTCTGTATTCACTGCAGTTCGGTTATTTTTCACACCATGTATCGAGACCTTTCCCACTTGACTTATCGCCTTTGTAGTATGATTGTATAGGTAGGATATGACGAACACCTTATTTGGACCCAGTCATATAACTCATGAAAAACCTGGTGTCTATTCCAGGAGCTTTCGCTTGTTCTTCTTACTTCATTGGAATTCAAATCTGCCAGTAATGGCTGAAGGAGTCAACTATGAACAAAAAACGTGAAACCATCAGAAAACCTGAAGAAATTGGATTGGTCCCGGATTGGGATGCCGAGGATACCATCATTCCAACAGAAAAGGAAAAAAACACTAAAAAGAGGGATAAGGATGAGAATGAAGTGATTCTTGAAACGCAGAGAAATCATTGAACATACCATATCCATACTACGAATAGTCCCCCATACCTTGCATATGGGGGATTGCTTTTTAGAGAGGACAGATGGCCTCATTGAGATTGATTCCAGATTCAGTGACTTCATATCGGCTGATATGTTGTGTATGGAGCGTTCTTCCCGAATTGTTTCGAAACTCAATTTTCATGTCATATACGCCAGGATTGAGGGTGGTTGCCCCGACCCAAGCTGTTGAAGGAAGAAAGTGGGAAGACCTGACGTCTGCAGATTCTGAGACATTACTGGCAATTTTGAAAACCCAACCCAACAGCTCCTCAGCTACACTGACCGTGGTATTGTTCTTTTGGGCTTTTTCTTCAGCCACACCATCATAGATGGCAATGCCTATGGCTTTGATCATCGATCTGGTGATGGCTTTCAGTCTCGTTAGATCAGATTTTGCCTTGAACGTATCGATGGCGATGCCGCTGATACTCTCAAGTTTTTCCAAAAAGAAGCTCGTACCATCGTCTAGGGTGACCTTGATTGACTGTACTTCAGAATGCCTGCCAACTAAAATCGGATACGCAATCTTGGCGTAGTTGTTTCTCGAAACGTATATCGATTCTACAGCTTCCTTCTTCTCAGGAGCCAACCCATTGAAGGCCACCACATGCAACCTGGCTTTTCCTTCTGGTAATTTCATCTGCTCTTGTTGGAGAGAGGAGGGAAGGGGAAATGGGTAGAGCTTTTCTTGTGTGGCAAATGAACGGGAAATCTGATCCAATGCGTAGGAGAATGTGTTGGAATCACCGATTCCACGTGCGGCCACCATGGTAAGGTAGTTTGCAAGGGCAGAAGACGAAAAACTGCTGGAGTACGTATTGCTTGTGGCTTTATCTATTCCTTGCTTTTCCGCATAATCAATGACCTTGCGGGTTTGTTGTTCATATTTCTGTTTGAGAAGCGACTGTTTCTCAATGGATCGCCTCAATTCGACCAATGCAGATTCTCCCTGTTCAAGGTGTATATAGTTGAGGGCTTTGAAAACATTGATGTAAATATCCTCATAGTCTTCACCTTGATAGGCTTTTGTATTGTCATTGACAATGAAGGAGCTGATGTTTGCTGTAAGACTTTCTGTATATGCCTCTTGAATTCTACGTTCGGCATCCGAGAGCAATTCGTTTGAGTGTTTGTACTCTCCATTCAACCTGGAGAGCAATCCTGCATCGAGACCCATGACGATGAGCCCTTGGCTCTTGATGATCATGTCCTGTTTTGCAAGCAGACTTTCATAGGCGCTGTTGAAATTCCCGCTTCGGTAGAGGTTTTGGGTATTGGAGATGTCAATGACTGAAGAACACCCTGTTGTCAATACAAGGATGCATACGAGCATGAGTTGGAAGGTGAATTTTTTCATCTTTCTTTACAAGTCCTTCTGATTGCGGATATCTCTACATCCCAAACAACAGTATGGGGAAAATGTATCACCCAAGAAGGGTTGGTGCAACCGAAAATATGGTTGTTCTTCGAAACATATGTCGTAATTGACTTGATGATACGGTGGAGAGTCGTGATAAATACATACACAAACCAATTTATATCTGGTAGAATGCAGAAAACTGAATGACAACATACATAAAGAATTGAGACGTATGTACCAAGTATTTTTCATTTTTTCATCGTAAATTGTACTTTTTTCCAGTAAGTACTGTTACCATATTGGTGCAAACGCATTTTACTAGATAGTAATGAATATTCATTTAATGGGAGAGGACTAATGAAGAACGTTCTAAAAATGGGCATCCTTTTTTTATTGCTGGCGAGTCTTATGATTTCCTGCCAATCAGCAGTTTCGGTTAACAGACTCTCCTCCGATGTAGATATCGACTTGAGTGGCAGCTGGAATGATACTGACATTCGATTGGTGGCCGAAGCGCTTGTCAACGACAGCTTGCGCTCGTCTTGGATCAGTGAATTCAGAATGCACAACGGAAAAAATCCTGTAGTGATCGTAGGGTCGTTCCTTAACAGAAGCAGCGAACACATAGATACCTCCATCATAGCCAAACGCTATGAGATGGAGCTGATCAACACGGGAAAAGTAGATATGGTTGCAGATGTTGAGTTCCGTGCAACGGTGCGGGATGAGCGTGAAGAGCAACAGTATTTTGCAAGTGAATCCACTGCCAAAGCCTTGGGAAAGGAGATTGGTGCCGATTACCTGCTGCAAGGATCGGTTAGGACGAACCTCGACCAAAGTGGTGGAACGTCGGTTCGGACCTACTATGTCTCAGCTGAGCTGATCGACATTGAAACCAATAAAAAGGTTTGGGTCGGTGAAGAGACCATCAAGAAGTTAATCAAACAAAGCAAGTATAAGTTCTAAGGAAGAGAGGTAGTATGAATCATCGTAGAACGACCGTTCTTCTTTTTCTGATATCCATTTTGGCTCTGCTTGCAAGCGGGTGTGCGACCACTTCTTCTAAAGGGGGACCACCTTCTTGGATGGATTCTCCCTATGACAAACAGTATGACGAGGATACCTATCTGTGTGCGGTTGGAACAGGTTCTTCAAGGGAAAAGGCTGTAGATGCAGCACTCGCTTCCCTTTCCCAGATTTTCAACTCCCAAGTACGTTCCTCTACTACGGTCACTTCACTCTCTACAGCCAGTGAAGACGCCTCAGGAAACGTTACATTCACCGAACAATCAGAGATGTTCGACCAAGGGACGGTTTCTTCTGTTACAGAGAAGATAATCGGTGCTGAGGTGGTGAACACCTATATGGATGCCAATGCACGTCTGTATGTTCGTGTTGCATTGCATCGGAAGAGGACTGCTGATCTGTATCAAAAGGAGCTTGGGGAGCTTTCAACCTCTCTTATGGAGGTCCGTACGAAAGCGCTTTCTGCAGTAAATCCGTTGTCACGGTATTTCTTGCTCAGCAAAGCAGTTTCCATTGCAAAAATGCAACAGAGTCTGATTGACCAGATGCAGGTACTCTTGCAGAAGAGTCTCTCTTCCCAGCTTCCTGCGCTACAACGGGAATTGGTATCTGTAGCTTCTAATATAACAGTTGGGTTGGATGTTCGATCATTAGAAGCCACCGAGCCTCTTGAAGCAGCCTTTTCTCAGAAACTGCAGCAATTAGGTTTTCAGGTGGTTCCCCTTGCTGCCAATCCCCCAGCTACTTTGGAAATTACCTACACGGTTACCCCAATTGTCATGAATGACAGTCCCTATCGGTATGCTCGTTATGATCTTGCTGCTCAGTTGAAAAACGCTGAGGCAATCGTGTTTTCCTTTCAGAAGAGCGAACGGGAAGCAGCACTTTCTGAGTCTGATGCAGTGGGAAAGGCACTGAAACAGGCAACAGGGAACGCAGTTGATGAGTTCTTTACCCTCTTGGCGAAAAAGCTGGGGGAATGATGACAAATATGAAACGCAATGGAGGCAAGTATGAAAAAGGTTCTGATTTTGCTGGTAGTGGCAATGGTTGGTTTTTCGTTTATCAGTTGTGCATCAACAAAGGCAGTGCAGACTCCCCCTGCTGAGAAAAAAGTAGTAGTTCTCGGTGCTGATGGTATTCCTCAGCCTGATTGGGTGTATAAGACTGTTTCCTCCCAAGACATGCACTATGAATCAGGGTATGGGAAAATGAGTGACAAACAGAACTCAATCAAACGGGCAACTGTTGAAGCCAAGAACAAGATTGCATCTTGGATCAGTACTTCTGTAAAGGAAGTGGTTGTCACCTATGTCAATGATGCTGGCAGCGGGGATAACCGTCAGGCTATGGATGCCATGGAATCCATCAGTCAGCAAGTTGCAGAAGCAACGCTTTCTGGAGTAACCACTGAAGAGATGTGGGTTGATTCTGAAGGTGGAGTTTGGGTGCTTTGTTCAATTCCTCTTGCCAACATCGAAAAGAGTTTTGAACCAGCTGCAGAGGCTGTAGCTGAAGCCTTTGTGGAAAGTGATGCTGCAGCAGCTGCCAATGCCAAGATGAAGGATGCGTTTGCAAACCTTCTCAAGGGTGCAAACTAAGCTCCTATGAACAAGAGGCAACTGGTACTCGGATGTATACTGGTACTTGTCTCTCTATACACCGGATGCACCACTTCAAAGGGTGCATCCGAATCCTCTGTACCGAATCAGAGGTTGGCTCTGCTTGATGTGAGTGCATATGATTCCAATGTATATGTAGGGCTTTCCGGTCCGTATTCAAGCCAGGAGCGCATGGTGGAAATGGCCATTCTCAACTGTGCAAAGAATATTTTGCTCAAAGAGGCCATTGCTTTGGATAGCAAACTTGTCATGCAATGGAGCACCCAGGCAGGGTTGTTATCCTTTGCAAAGGATGCCAAGGCTTACTATGACAATACACGACTTTCCCAGGTGATCGACAGTCTTGAAATTATTACCATTGAGTTTGATGAGCAAGCCGGGGCAGTCGTCATCGCAAGAAATACTGCTGAAAAAGCAAAAAGAAGACCATATCAGTCAACGTATGCAAGTGATGGCAAACCTACGTGGATTTCAACCTATCCTCAGGTCAAGGGGTATCAATTCGGTGTGGGCTCAAGTAAAGCCTATTACTTTCTCAATGATTCTCTTGAAGCGTCAGATTTTGAGGCCGCCCAGAATATTCTTGATCTTAAAACTGAACACTCCTTTTTAAAATCTCTCACCACTACGCAGAGCGGAAGTACTGATAGTATGGAAAATGCTTTATATCAAGCCCAAAGGGGTTTGCTCGAAGATTTTTCCATACTTGCTCGATATTATGATCAGGAAACAGATACCTACTGGAGCTTGGCCTGCAGTAAGGAATAAGGAACAGCGCGATGAATAAAAAACAGCTTTTTTTGACAACCATGGTCTGTATAATGCTTTTGTTAGCCAGTTGTACGACAATCTCCAAGACAAATCCTGATGGGTCTCCCTCTTGGACTACCTCGACTCCCAAGAATACTCGGACGCTTCATTATGAAGTAGCATCTGCAAAACAATCGACACCTCAGTTGAGCTCCCTTCGTGCAGAATCTGCAGTCAAGGATTCCATCGGTCGTTGGGCTTCCACAAACGTAGACAACTCATTGGTAACCTTCATTGAAGAAGCAGGGGAAGTTCTAAAGACACAGCAAATGCTTGAAGTCTTGCAGAACCTAAGTGTTCAGACCGTCAACATTGCCCTTCGTGGAGTGTCAATTGAAGAGCGCTATACCGCTCCTGACGGAACTGTTTGGGTGCTTGCATCGTATCCTGTGAAGAATCTGAAAGATGCATACAAACTACAGGCTGAAGAGCTGCAGAAGAAGCTTGAATTAGCAAAAGCCAATGCGACTGCTTTGGAAGCGGAAGCTGATCTCATTCAGGCTGAGGTCATGATGGCCTACCTGGAGACTCAACTCGAGAAGGAAGCAGAGTAAACACCTGTCCTGTAGAACAGAGAATATGCGAAGACCAAGGGCAAGATGATTGCTCTTGGTCTTTTGATATTTGAAGGACTAAGGGGTGGGGGCTTGACGATGGGATAAGAATATACCATCTTTTCACTAGGAGATAAAGACTATGAATAGAATAACCCTTGCTATAGCAATCCTAGCGATTTCAATGATTTTCATTGCCTGGAAACCCATTACAAAATATACCCTTGCTTCTGCACAGCATGAAACTCAAGCATCAGTAACTGCACCCTATAGAAAAATTACGCCTCAAGAAGCCAAAACCTTAATGGACAGCAGAAAGGATTTGATTGTTCTTGATGTACGAACCCCAGCAGAATTTGCTGAAGGCCATATTGAACATGCAATCAATCTTGCAAATGAAACCATTGGTTCAACAAGACCTTCTCTTTTACCAGATTTGGATGCGACCATTTTGGTTTATTGTAGAAGTGGAGCACGTAGTGCCCAGGCCTCTCGAAAACTGTTAGCCTTGGGATATACTCAGGTTTACGATTTTGGCGGCATCCTCAATTGGCCTTATGATATTGTCAGGCTTTCAGACTAAAAGGTGGTATGATATGCGACATGGAATGATGTATTCATGATGATAACCCTGAAAAATCCAGAACTGCTTCACATCAAAGAGAGCGACGGACATATCTATTTTGGAGCAGACCAAGAGTGGTATCCAACCCTCTGGCAGCGCCGTGCCGGCTGTGGTCCCACCACAGCCAGCCAACTCATCTTGTATTTTCAGAATAAAGGGAGTATTGCATCTCTTTTGAATGTACAAGATAAAGAGAGTATGGTTAGGCTTATGGAACGTGTTTGGACGTTCGTAACTCCTGGCATTATGGGCTTGCACCTCATCAGTCAGTTTACTGAGGGCGTAGACAACTATCTGAAGAGCATTTCGAGTTCACTTGCAGAACAGACTTTGCAGATTCCACGATCAGAGAATAAACGTCCCCCGTTTTCTCAAGTCGTCGATT
>JAQVVB010000269.1 GCA_028699215.1 Sphaerochaeta sp.
TTTTGACCAAAGCATCTGCTTCTCCTTTCTGCACCTCATACGGTCTCACCTGATTGGACAATGCCATGAGCAAGTCTCCATAGATGAAACCACAGTACGCCTGAAGCAGCATGAACGGTGTCAGTTTAAAACCAGGATTCTTTTCCATCCCCTTGAGGTTGAGGCTGATGACGGGAACCTGTTCCATTCCGCATTTTTTCAAAGCTTTGCGCAGAAGGAAAATGTAATTGCTAGCCCTACATCCACCGCCTGTCTGGGTAATGACCAAGGCTGTCTTGTTTACATCATAGGAGCCATGTTTCAATGCATCTATCATTTGTCCAATAACCAATTGTGCAGGATAGCAGATGTCATTATGCACATAGCGCAGTCCCTCGCGGATGACGTTAGGACCTTGGTTTTCCAAAAGAACAACATGGTATCCTTTGTTGACGAATACTTCCTTGACAAGGTTGAAATGGACTGGAGACATATTGGGAATAAGGATTGTATAGTCCTTTTTCATTGCTTTGGTGAAAGATGGGGACATTAGTTCTTAGCCTCCTGAATAGCTGCGAGAAGACTTCTGATGCGAATCCTGATTGCGCCAAGATTGGTGATTTCATCAATCTTGATCTGGGTGTATATTTTATTGCTGTCTCGTAGGATTTCACGGATTTCATCAGCAGTCACAGCATCGAGACCACAGCCGAAACTAACTAGTTGGATGAAATTCATATCCTCTTGGAGAAGAACATATCTTGCTGCGTCATACATGCGGGCATGATAGGTCCATTGATTGAGCACATTGCGTTTTTCTTTATGCATCTTATAGGCAATTGTGTCTTCGCTGATAATTGCACAACCGCACTGAAGCAGCAATTGGTCGATGCCATGGTTGACTTCTCCATCGATGTGGTAAGGCCTTCCTCCAAGCACAATGATCGGCCAACCTTTTTCCCTTGCTTGGGCAATGATGATTTCCCCTTGTCTGCGTATGGCCAGCTGATAGTCCTTGTATGCAGCGTAACTTTTCTTGCAGGCCTGTTTGATTTCCTTTACGGGAATATCAAAGTAGTTGGAAAGGATGGCATGCATGCGTTTGGGGAGGAAACGACTATCACTAAGAGAGAGATACTCAGAGATGAAGGTAACGTTTCCATCTTGTAGAGAAGGCATGTTATGCTTCAAAACCTCAGGATAGTAGGCAACAACCGGGCAGTTGAAATGGTTGTCTCCTTTCTCTTCATCGATATTATAGCTGCTGCAAGGATAGAAAATGGTTTTCACGTTGGCATCGATGAGATACTGAATGTGTCCGTGCATCAGTTTTGCAGGGTAGCAGATGGTATCACTTGGTATGGTCGACTGTCCCGCAAGATAGGTTTCCCGGGTGGAGAAAGGAGAAACAACGACTTCAAAACCCAAGGTGGTAAAGAAAGTATGCCAAAAGGGGAGTTGTTCCAAGAAATTCAGCTGAAGCGGAATTCCAATTTTCCCTCTCTGGTTTCGCCCTGGTTTGAACTGAGAAAGATAGTGTTGTTTGAACGCAAAGATATTCAAAAGGGTTGGGTCGCTTATGAAACTCTCTGGTTTGACGATCCTGTCACATTTGTTGCCGCTGACCAGCTTCCTGTCGTTGTCGAAGCGATTGATGGTGAGCAGGCAGTTGTTGGTGCATCCTTTGCAATAGAGGGTTTTGGTTGTATGCACGAAATGCTCGAGTTGGTCCTGCTGCAACAGGGTGGTGGCGAGCGGTACGTTTTCATGTTGCTTCTTTGCATACAGAGCGCACCCATACGCTCCCATGAGCCCTGCTTGGTCAAACCTGACGACTTCGGTTCCGAGTTCCATCTCAAAGGACCGGAGTACTGCATCGTTAAGGAACGTTCCACCCTGTACGACAATATGCTTGCCGAGCATGGAAGGGTCCGTGGAACGTATGACTTTATATAGGGCGTTTTTCACAACGCTGATGGCAAGCCCTGCAAAAATATCTGCAACTGAAGCTCCGTCTTTTTGCGCTTGTTTTACCGAACTGTTCATGAATACAGTACATCGGCTCCCCAAATCTACAGGTCTTTTTGCCTGGAGGGCAAGCTTTGCAGATTCAACAGGAGTATATCCCAGAGCATTCGAGAAGGTCTGTAAAAAAGAACCGCATCCAGAGGAGCATGCTTCATTGAGGAAAATGTCATCAATGACCCCATCTTCAATCTTAAAACATTTGATGTCTTGTCCCCCGATATCAATGATGAAATCGACTTCAGGATAAAACGTACGGGCACTGATATAATGTGCCATGGTTTCGACGATGGAGTATTCCAAATCGAAAGCTTGCTTGATCAAGTGCTCGCCATATCCTGTGGAACATCCCTTCACCAAACGAATATGAGGATAGGTGCTCATGAACGTGGAAAGGAACTCCTTCACAGCCTGTACAGGATTACCGTTGTTGCTCTGATACCGGGAATACAGCAACCGTCCCTCTGGATCGATTACGCAGGCTTTGATGGTTGTGGAACCAGAATCGAGACCAATGAAAGCCTCTCCTTCATAGGTTGAGGGGTCGATAAGAGCAAGTTTGGCTTTCGCATGTCTGTCATGGAACGTTTTGTACGCTTCATCATCCTTGAATAGGGCGGGAAGGGACGTGTAGTTATCCTGTACATTGTAGTTTTTG
This sequence comes from Sphaerochaeta sp., assembly GCA_028699215.1. GTDB lineage: Bacteria > Spirochaetota > Spirochaetia > Sphaerochaetales > Sphaerochaetaceae > Sphaerochaeta. Next base: position 2,663 of record JAQVVB010000269.1, read on the forward strand.
AGTTTTTCGATGAGCGCTTCAATGCTGAGGAATTGATCGTTTTTGACCAATGCGGTACCAAGTGCAACGTAAAAAAGGGAGTTTTCAGGACAGGTTCCTTCAAGTTTGAGGGTAGTGTCAAAAGACTTCCTGAGCTGCGAAAGAAAAGTAAGAGGACCACCGAGATAGACTACATTACCCTTGATGGGACGCCCTTGAGCCAGGCCGGTAATCGTTTGATTCACCACAGATTGTAGTATGGAGAGGGCGATATCAGATTTCTCAGCACCTTGGTTGAGCAAAGGTTGCACATCACTCTTGGCAAAAACTCCACAACGGGAGGCTATCGTATAGGTTTGTTTCGCTTGTTTGGCAAGTATATCGACATCTTCTTGGTTGACGTTCAGAAGAGAAGCCATTTGGTCTATGAAAGAACCTGTGCCACCGGCACAGGTACCGTTCATCCTGACTTCCATTGAAGAACCCAAAAAAAGGATTTTTGCATCCTCTCCACCAAGCTCAATGACCACATCACTCTGGGGTAAATAGTGATTGACCGCAATGCGGGTTGCGTATACTTCCTGAACAAAAGGTAGGTCAAGATTCTGCGCCAGGCCCATTCCAGCTGAACCGGAAATACTGATGGTTACCTGTTTCTCATGAACAAGTGGTCGTATCGATGCAAGCATCTCAATACCCGTTTCCGGTATTTGGGAGTAGTGACGTTGATACTGCGAATGAATTAGGTTGTTTTCATCATCAAGTACCACACATTTCATGGTAGTGGAACCAACATCTAAACCGATTCTCACAGAAAGCCCTCCGAATTAAGACCTAACAATATCCAAATTACCCTTTTTCGTACAGTGATTGTGTCTGAATTTATACAGATTTGGGAAATGTGTATAAATTAATATCTCTCTAAAAGTCTCCCATCAGGGCCAAAATCAAAGGTTTGAGTAGTATCGATGGCAATTTGGAGTAATGTATCAATATCCATCTGTTCGAAATGTTCGGTTACGATCTGTTTATTCGGTCGGACCAAGGGATGTTTTGGGCTGAATATGACGCAACAATCTTCATAGGGAAGAATTGAGGTCTCATAGGTGCCAATCTTTTTTGCAAGGTCCATGATTTCCTGTTTGTCCATTCCCACCAAGGGCCTAAGAACCAATTGCTCACTCCTGCTGTCAGTAAAGACCATGCTTTCCAAGGTTTGGCTTGCTACCTGACTGAGTGCTTCCCCAGTGACGATGCATTGCCCTTCCTGTATTACAGAGATGGCATTTGCCACCTTCATCATGGCCGCTCTGAACATGAGGGTATGCTCATCCTCAGGGCTGTGGTC
>JAQVVB010000270.1 GCA_028699215.1 Sphaerochaeta sp.
GATGGTTAAGCGGAGGTTGGGCCTCATAGTACAAAGACTCCTTACCGACATGGGGGAAGGAGAGCATATCCCTCGCGTTATGATATCGCCCACCGGGAAGGATGATCCGGCAATTCTCCAAGTGTGCCTTCTCCATGATATAGGAAAGCATCATCTTGGGAATCTCCCTGTCGTAGACGAACCGAACAGGATCTCCTTCAGAGCGTTGTTTTATCGAAGTGGAGAGTTTCTCATACAGACTCTTGGTCACTTCATCAGCAAGGTCATACTCACCGTCACGGGTGATCTTGATGGTATACGCATCGTACCGGTCATAGGGAAAAGCCCTGAAGATTTCCGTGAGCTTCAAGCGAATGATGTCTTCCAAGGCAATGAAGTAGTTCCAGTTTCCTTTGGAAGGTATGGAAACATAACGGACAAGGACGTCAGTGGGAACCTCAATCAAGGCATAGCGGAAATCTTTCTTGTTGGTGGAGTTGTACATATGAATCGCCAGATACAGTGTGACATGTTTAAGATAGGGAAAAGGAAGATTGGCATCAAGCATGATGGGAAAGAGCCAATTGCGGAGTTTTGTTGAGAAAAACGTATCGATGTACTCAAGTTGAACGCTGTTGATGGTCTCTACATTGAGGATGCAGATGTGATGGCGCTTCAGTTCCTTCATCAATTCAGCCATCACGACGTCCATACGGGCATTCATACGTTTGACTTCATTGAGAATTTGCTTGAGCAGACTCTTGGGATTCACTCCCGGTGCACAGGGATGATTACGGGGATCGAGTATGGAACGATGGAGGGAACCGACTCTGACTGCATAGAATTCATCCAGATTGGAGGAAAAAATTCCCACGAATTTCAGACGTTCCATCAGAGGAGTAGCGGGGTTCTCTGCATTCATCAGAACCCGTTCATTAAAACTGAGCCAACGGAGCTCCCTGTTGATATACAGTTTCTCATGTGCCATGCATGCTCCCCAAGCAAGCAAAACCCCAAGCAATTGCTTGCATCTGTTCCAAATGTATAAAAAGTATAGCCGTCACGATGTAATGTTGTCCATGTATGCAGGTTGTGAAAATGCTAATATTGTGTGAGTAATCGCAAATACGGTCACTTTTATCATAGCCATTTGCGATTTATTATATCCATGAGCATACTTATTGATCTTGCCATGCACCAGAGGTCTTTCTTGGTGCACTCATACCTCAGATATCAATCACTCATGATTTTTCATATCTGGTCTTTTCGTTGGTTTCCTCCAACTCTTTCTTGTTCTGTTGGTTCTCATATTCCTGACCACTTCGCTGTTTGATCAGGCATCAACTACAAAACCCTGTTCTACGTATCATCACCTATGCTTCTCAAAGGTTGTTGGATACATTCACTTCTGAAGCCGCTTACAATCTGGGAGCAAACCGTGCTGAAGTGCTCAAGCACATCACGCTCAAACAACATTACCGATCAATATGCATATGCAGGTACGGGATGGTTCCACCCCGGTGATCAATGCCCTTTCCTTCCTGCTCATCGTTGGAACCTCAATTTTCGCCGTTGCTAATCTATCATATGGAATAAAAAGGAGAGGATGAATGATACATAATCACTATGTTCCCTTGCCATTTCAACAGAAGGAAAATCAGGTGGTTGTCCACACAAATTATTCATATTCCTTCCTTTACTCGTCATAGACACCACTACATGCATATGGTATATTTTGCACAAAGAGGGTATGAGTGTCTAAAACTCCTTTTTTCATAACGATAGCCCGCCCTACCTATGGGGCCTATCTGTTAAAACATCATGGAATTCAAACCAACGGAATGGAAATATTGAACCAACTCGAGGCACCGTATCTTGTGTTGGGCAATCATAGCCATGTCTTTGATCCTTTCTTTATATCTGCTGCTGCAAACGTACATATCCGTTGGGTTTCGGGAGCCTATCTCTTCAAACTGCATGGCTTGAAAACCATGTTGGGAAAATGGATCGGAGGTATACCCAAACAACAGGGACGAAGTGACCTGCAGACTATTCGCCTCATTTCAGAAGCGTTCAAACGAGGAGAAATCGTCGGTCTTTTTCCTGAAGGTACACGAACATGGGATGGCGAACCTGTAGGTTTTGATGAAGCAACCGCCAAATTGGCAAAGATATTCAAAGTCCCCATCGTAGTCGTCAATTTGGAAGGGGTGTATGCCCTGAAACCGCGTTGGGCGAATAAAAGACGCAAAGGGACGGCAACCATACACGTACTGCCACCCCTGATGAGCGAAACAATCGCTTCGATGAAACGCTCTCAAATCAATGCCTACTTGAAGCAAGCCATAAACTTCTCCCATCGCGAATGGCAGGAAAAACACCATCAAAGCTTCAAAGGCAAAGCACAGAGCGAAGGCATTGAACGTGTGCTCTATACCTGTCCAAGTTGTCTTCATCACAGCACCATCGAAGCCAAGAAGGACCTGATCAGTTGCACACACTGTGGTTTGACCATACGCCTTGATGAATATGACCATTTGATCAACATCAAAGGGGAGAATCCCTTCCAGGATGTTGCACAATGGCATGCCTGGGAGCGAAAGAACCTTGAACAGATCATGCAGGTTTCCAACGATGGCCAAAACATTTTCCCCCCAGACAAAGGTGTCCTCTACCAGATCGGCATAGACAACAACCTGGTCACCTTGAGCAAGTCCTTTGCATTGACGGTGAATCAGAAAGGGATGACCTTACGGAAAACCGGTAAGTTCAGAGCTCCTGAAATCACCTTTTTTTCCTTCGCTACCATGCAATCAATGATCATCAATGCTAAAAGCACACTGGAATTCTATTGCGCAGATGTACTCTATCGCATCCGCATCTATAAAAACGGCTCCATCCTGAAATATGTGGAGAGTTATCAGGCGAGCAGACAAGCACAAAGGTCTGAAGAGGTACACACATGACTTGGACATACATGATTCATATCGGCATCATTTCACTATCATTGCTTGTAGCAGCTCTTCTTAGAGCCCGTATTCGTTTTCTTCAAAGGTATCTGATTCCCGCTCCTATTTTGGCGGGAATCTTGCTTTTAGTTTTCTATAACTTTTTTGCACCGAGTCTGGGACTGAAAAGTGCGTTTCTTGGGGAGATCGTCTACCATCTGCTGAACATCTCCTTCATTTCCATGATGCTTAGAGTCACACACCAGAAAGTAAGCAAAAAAGGGAGCAGGACCTTGGCAGCCAACATCACTGCCGTCATGGGACAGTATGGACTGCAATGCACCTTTGGACTTCTGGTCACTGCCTTGATGATCGCCACCTTCAAACCTGATCTCTTTCCAGCATTTGGGTTCACCCTTCCCCTTGGCTTTGAGTTGGGACCAGGGCAAGCCTATTCAATTGGTGTCACCTGGGAAAAGATGGGATTCAGAGGCGGCTCGTCAGTCGGCCTCACCATGGCAGCGATCGGGTTTCTCTTGGGAAGCTTCGGAGGTGTCATGCTCATCAACCAGGGACTCAAACGTGGTTGGATTGCAAAGGAATATAGAGATAAAATCAATCAGAAAAGCATTCGGACAGGTTTTTTCAGCCGCATCGATACTGAACGTCCCATAGGGTCCTACCTTTCCACCGATGGGGAGTCCCTCGACTCATTGACGTACCATATGGCCTTGGTCATGGGTACATACCTGTTGAGCTGGGCCTTTCTCACCGCTCTCACCTCCTTGCTGGGCCTTCTTGGACAAATGGGAAATGACCTTGCTGAAAGCCTTTGGGGCATCAATTTCATCTTCAGCTCCTTTTGTGCCTTGGGAGTGAAGCTGCTCATGCGCTTTTTCAAAGTGGAAACCACCATCGACAATGCAACTTGTAATAGAATAAGCGGTCTTTCAGTGGACCTCACTGTAGCAGCTTCACTTGGCGCCATTTCCTTGGTGACGGTACAAGGGTATTGGCTGCCCATACTGGCTCTTGTTGCAACGGCT
>JAQVVB010000271.1 GCA_028699215.1 Sphaerochaeta sp.
GTGTTGAGGATGTCTTTTACCGATGTACATCCATCTTCGTCCAATTGGTTCAATAATCGCAAAATCGATATCAGCGAGTAATTCGCACACCTAAGGGTGCGGATGATGTTGAGGCGGTCAAGATCTGCTGCATCATAGATGCGGTAGCCATTACAGCGTCTCTTGATCTTGATGAGTCCATTCAACTCATAATTCCTCAAGGTATCCAACGTGGTGTTCAGATATTTCGCAACTTCATGCCGTTTCATCTGGACATCCTCTCTACTCACTTCACGTACAAGCATCTTTTCCACTGTATCGATTGCTGAGTGTGCATGAGCAATCTCGCGCTCAATCATGGTCTGATATTCAGAACAAGCTTGTAGGGCTTTGGTGAAATCCAAATCCGAACAAAGATGTATGATTTCAATGGCTTTCTTTCTCAGTCCGTTCTGGAGTACTTCAGAGCGTAAGGCGAGTCGGGTGAAATCCAGCTGCTTCAGATGCATTTCATCGAATTCCCGATACCCATTGTCACGCCGCCTCACATTTCCAATGAAATGCAGTTGTTCATAGAGACGGATTGTATTGGGATGAAGGTGCGCATACTCTGCAACTTCATGTATAGAGTAGGTTCTCATTTTCCATCCATGCTAGAGAGATTCGACTGGCACCAACGGTATACCAAGAGTAGTGGTCAATGCAAGCAAGGAGGTTCTTTTTGTCAGGCTTTTTCGTGAACAAGGGCAAGACCGATGGCCTTGCCCTTGATGAGTGAGTCTGATCTGGTAACAATCTATTCCAGAATCGCCTTGATCCTTCGCACCCCGGCTGAGGAAGATTGTTCCTTGAGAATCTTGAAATGCCCCATAGTCGAGGTGTTCTCGACATGAGGGCCTCCACAGACTTCCTTGGAGAAATCTCCGATGGAGTAGACCTTGACCTGCTCACCATACTTGCTTTCAAAGAAGGCAATCGCTCCCTGATCCCTTGCCTCATCCAATGTCATGGTCTCACATGAAACAGGAAGCTTTCTCGAAATTTGCTCATTGACCATATCTTCCACCTGCTGGACCTCTTCTGAAGTCATGGGAGAGGGATGGGTGAAGTCAAAGCGAAGGCGGTCGACCGTTATGTTCGAACCTTTCTGCCCTACATGTTCACCGAGTACGGTCCTCAGGGATTTATGAAGCAAATGGGTGGCTGTGTGCAATGCTGTGGTCTTGTCGCTGTGGTCGGCCAAACCACCTTTGAACTGTTGTTCTGCTCCACTTCTACTGATCTGCTGATGTTTTTCAAACGCTTCCTTGAACCCTTCTTCATCAACAGTGAACCCATGTTCGTTTGCCAACTCCTTGGTGAGCTCGATGGGATAGCCGTAGGTGTCATAGAGTTTGAAAGCTGTTCTTCCGCTCAGCTGGCGTGAAGAGCCTTTGAGCAGATTGGGAAGCATTTTCTCAAATTCACGTTCACCCTTGAGCAGGGTTTCGGAGAATTTTGTCTCTTCAGCTGCAAGTTCCTTAAGGATGAAGTCCTTGTTCTCAAGCAGTTCTGGATAGGGTTTTCCATACAGATCAAGCACTCAAAGTGCCAGTTCACCGAGGAAAGAACCTTCGATACCGAGTTTATGTCCATGACGGACAGCGCGCCTGATGAGTCGTCTCAAGATGTAGCCTTGTCCGACGTTGGAAGGAGCCATGCCCTTGGGATCGCCCAAGATGAAGACACTGGTGCGGATATGGTCGGCAAGAATACGGAAGGAAATGTCACTCTCTTCCTGATCTGAGTAATGTTTGTTTGAAAGTTTCTCAATTCCAGCAAGAATGGAAGTGAACACCTCCGTTTCATACACGGATTTCTTACCCTGTAGAATGGCGATGGTGCGTTCAATGCCCATACCGGTGTCTACGCACTTGCGTTCCATTTCGGTATAGCTGCCATCTGCATTCTTCTTATAGCCCATGAAGACATCATTCCAGATTTCAAAATACTTGCCGCAGGAACATCCAGGTCGGCAATCAGGGCCGCAAGCAGGTCGACCGGTATCGATGAACATCTCGCTGTCAGGACCACAAGGTCCGGTCTCACCGGCAGGCCCCCACCAGTTGTCTTCACGGGGAAGGAAGAAAATCCGTTCCCGATCAATACCAAGGCTCTCCCAAGTAGAGGCTGCTTCCTCATCACGAGGGACGAGGCTGTCACCGGCAAATACGGTGACTGAGAGCTGGGAAGCATCGAGTCCCAACACTTCGGTCAAGAATTCAAAGCTAAAACCAATGGCTTCTTTCTTGAAGTAATCACCAAGAGACCAGTTACCCAGCATCTCGAAAAACGTTAGGTGGTGGGGGTCTCCGACGGCTTCGATGTCTCCGGTTCGGATACACTTCTGATAATCGGTCAGACGTTTGCCTGAGGGATGCTCAGCTCCTAGGATATAGGGGACAAGCGGATGCATACCGGCAGTAGTAAAGAGTACGGTCGGATCGTTTTCAGGGACCAAAGAAGCCCCACTGATTTGCGTATGGCCTTTAGAAACGAAGAAATCTATATATTTCTGTCTCAATTCATTGGCGGTAAGTTGGTTTTTCATAATAGTAGATAGTAGTCTTCCCAAGCTTTTCATGTCAAGGAGAACAGAAGCTCCCTAGAGGGAGAAAAGGTCGAGTTGTACACTCTTCTCTTCAGTTTTATCCAAAGAGGCTTTACTCTTCAAGGCTTTTTCCAAAACCCGCGGGACATCATTCGGCTTCTTCACTACAAACACCCGTGGCTTTCCATTGAATTGTCTTGGCCAGAGAACGCTATGGTTGTCTACGCTGCTTTGATAGATGAACAGATACTTCTTCTGCTCCAAGGCAAAAGAGGCCTGCCTCACCGCTCCTCCTCCATCACGATCCTCCACCACCACTGAAGCAAGGGCAAGAGAACTCATCAGGCGGTTGCGCAAGAGGAAAAACCACTTCTGGGTAGGTTGCGAAGGGGCGAATCGACTGACCACCACCCCGCGTTTTGCGATTTCCTTTTGCAATTCGCTATGTTCAGAGGGGTAACAGGAACTGAGAGGCGTTCCGATGACTGCCATGGTGGGATGGCCGTTTGCCAGAGCGGTTTTATGGGCAACCCCATCAATGCCAAGAGCAAGTCCACTTGCCACCACATAGCCTTTGCTCCCAATGGCTTGTGAGGTAAGTGCTGCCTGTTTTTTTCCTTCCAAGGAAGGATTCCTCGTTCCAATCACTGCAATCGAGGGACATTTCAGCAAGGAAGCATCTCCTTGGACATAGAGAAACCGGGGACAGTAGGCAAATCCATTGGCTTGTTGCGGCCAAAGAGGGTCTTCCCAAGTGAGGATTTGCACAGAGTCGTCCAAATGTTCAAAAGCCGGCCTGCAGTGGTAATACGCACTGCTGAGAGTGGCTTCGTCTATAGACAATAGAGAAGCATATTCACTGAGATGAAGGATCAGAGGTTCGGTGGTATCGAATGACAAGCGTGCTTTTGCAAAAGCTTCCATAGCCTTTGGCTCTGAATTCTTATTGGCCACCACCAAAGATTCATAGTTCAAGGCCTGATGTCTCTTGCTCTCCATACATCCTCCAAGGCGACTTTACCACGGAGGCATTGGTGTTTGCAATCGAGCCAAGAAACAAACTCAGCAAACGTAGGAAACTTCCTTAGCAAGGTATTGAGGCATAGTCAAAAGGTTTCAGGGTATTCCCATCAGGCTCAGAAACCGCTGCACCGAGCAAACGGTCTTCACCAGAGTATACAGTGAAAAAACAGACTCCCTCAGCATCCTAAGGTTGCAGGAAGCTTTCTGATTGTGGTCGTGTTGCCATCATTGCTAAGAGTTCGGTCAAAATGCAAAAGGAAAACCTTGACACTCCAATGCAATTCCCAAGTCTTTCTGATGTATCGAAGATGTTGGATATGGAGAATCAGATACAACACCTGTCACACAATCTTGTGAATGGATAAGGGTACAAAGGCCAG
>JAQVVB010000272.1 GCA_028699215.1 Sphaerochaeta sp.
AGACCTCCATTGACTCTATACAACTGACTGGATTTATCGAACAGTTCACTTGCAGCGACATCAAGACCAAGAGTGATATGGCCTTCAATTCCACAATCCTTTGCAGCAGACAACATGAATTCAAAGGCCTCACTACTTGAATGAAGTGGTGGAGCCAAGGCTCCCCCATCTTCAAGAACATTTCCAAATTTTGCTTTCAATCTTTTTTCAAGTTGCTTTCTGACAGCAACAATCGCTTCCATCTGATATTCAAATTTATCAAAACCATCAAAAATATATAGATAGTCCTCAAACTCTAGTCCAGAGGTAGAAAAAGCCCCTCCAGCAATCATGGTTGCAATCACATTAGGAACTCTATATGTATCTTTTTCCACCAATGATCGGTACAACGGTTTTCGCTGTGAAAGTGCTCTGACTTTTGCAATGGCAACCGAAACGGGAAGGATTGCATTTGCGCCCAATCTCGATTTGTTTTCTGTACCATCAAGCTCAATCATGATCCTATCCAGTCTTGCCAAGTCATCAATGGATTTCCCAATTAGTGCCTCATGTATTTCTTTTGAAACATGAGATGCAGCTGATCGGGTTCCCTTTCCCTCATACCGAGAACCTCCATCGTTTAGGACAAACGCTTCATAAGAACCTGTTGAAGTTCCACTTGGGACAGATGCTACAGAGATTTCACCCGTTGTCGTCTCAACTTCCACTTCAACGGTGGGATTGCCTTTCGCATTAAGGATTTCTCTTCCAGTAATGCGTTTAATCAACGTCTTCATGTCGTTTCCTTTTCATTTTTTCCAATAACTATCACACGGAGATTCATCACATTTGTACCAGTATTTCCAGTGTAGATGGCATCTCCGAGTTCAGTAAGCGCAGCACTTGTGCCATGTTTCTTGAATATTTCTGTAAGCTGTAAACCTTTCTGCTTCATTACAGCTTTTGTTTTTCCATCGACAATACCACCGGCTATATCGGTAGGTCCATCTGTTCCGTCCGTATCAATACAAACGAAAGCCATTTGTTCAGTAGTACGTAATTTAGCTGCAAACCCAAATACAGTTTCTTGGTTGGGACCACCCTTTTCTGGTTTCCCAAGTATGGTGATTGTAGTTTCACCCCCTGATATCAATGCACAAGGTGCTTTGAAGGGACGATTATGAGCAACAATCTCATTTACAATTCCAGCAAATACAATACCTACATCTTTGGCTTCACCATCAATACAAGAAGAAAGGATATGTGGTTCGTAACCCAATTCCTTTGCTTTTTGGGCTGCGACTTCACAGGCGATTTTTTGATTTCCTACACTGAAAATAACCTGTTTCATTCCATCCAGCGTCTTCAAGGTCTCTTTCTCAGGATGTGCCTGCCCATCCAACAGCCTCTCTTTTACAGATTCCGGCACTTTGTCCCAGAGAGAAAACGATTGTAATACTTCGATGGCATCAGTAAAGGTTGATGGATCAGGAAGACATAAATCAGGCCATGGCATTCCAGGTGTATTTGTGTCAAGTGTAAAAGTAATGACAGTTGCTGGTTGTCCATATTGTACAATTCTTCCCCCTTTCAAATTGCACAAGTGTTTCCTTACAGCGTTCATTTGCACGATATCAGCCCCACACTGCAGGAGCAATTTATTAGTGATTTGCATATCATCGATGGAAACATCACCTACAGGAATATTTACCAATGCAGACGAACCGCCAGTAACACAGGCAAAGACGATATCCCCTTCACCTGCTTTATCAAGTATTTCCTTGATTGCCATTGCACCTACAACACTTCTTTCATCAGGAAACGGATGGCTTGACTCAAAGACCTCAATATGGTTCAAGAGTCTCTTTTCTCCAGCTTTCACTACTAGAAACCCTTGTTCAATTCGACTTCCAAGGATTTCATCCAATGCTTGTGCGATTGGGAAAGATCCTTTCCCAACACCAACAACATAAATATGAGGAACTTTTTCCAAGTCAAATTGCAGTGAACCGACTTTCAATGTTTCTTTCTCAATCGAGACATATTCATAAGTTCGATCATATGGTATGACGCTCTTGATTCCTGCTTCAGCAATCGCAAGCGCAACCTTACGTTCTATCACGCTTCCATGAGAAATGAGTTCCTCATAGTTATCATAGATGGTATTTTCTCTCATCTCACACCCTTTACAGTTTTAGATTTCTATTTTCATCAAATTCCCATATGCAAGGAGTAGTTGAAAGCACAGTTACCTGTGCATTATTTTTAGCTTCCTCAACAAGAGCCTCAGATATTTCAAGTTCTGATAATTTCAATGTATTCTTAATTCTCACAACACGGAGATGCTTATAATCAACATCAGGAGCTGTTTTAATACCTGCACGAATAGCATCATAATCATTCTCCATAATCAAAGGTATGCGTCCTCCGATCACGGTACGTGAAGTCAGTAAATTAGGATACGTTTTCGCCATTTCCATTGACTCATACGCTTTTCTTGTCGAAATATCAGCCAATCCAAATCCAGAAGCATTCCCATCCGACTCTTTTGTAAGCCTCAATGTAACCAGTCGTTTCGTAATCGGGCTCGCTTGCATATGCTCTGAAGTAAATCTTTGGATGACATTACAATCCATTCCAGTACCTGTTATGTTTTTCCCAAACTCATCAATGATAAGTAAATCAAGGTTTTTAAAAGGAATCTTTGGTAACAGAGTTTTTGCATATTCTTGTAAACCAGGTTCAATCTCCATGATGTCTTGTTTAGCAACGACTTTTGCATAACAAATGTCATCATATGCATTCTCAATGATGCCAAGGGAAAATAGTAGATTTGATTTTTCAACATACACTCTGCCAATTTTATCTAGATTTTCACCCATGTGTGCCATCCCCTGAAAATGGCAATAATCAGCACCATGCTGTTTGCCCAAGCCAATGACACACATTTTAACCATGCCACTTTCATATTTCCCACGGAAACTGCAATGGGGCTTTATTCTTGCAAGGGTTACTGTGTAGTCTGCAGAAGCTGCGTTCTTATCCATATGAACAGGAATGTCATCAACAGTCGCTCCAATCTTCACCGTATCCATCGAAGCGATGATAGGCACTCCCATGCTTGTTTCGCTTATACCCAGATGGTGAAGGATGGTCTTCTGATTCTCTGCAATGGCTCCACCATGGCTACCCATGCTTGGGACTATAAAGACTTCAGCACCTTGCGATTTTAATGAATCTATAAGAGTTTTTGCCAGCAATGGAAGATTACTGATACCCCTGCTTCCAATGCCAACTGCAACTCGTTTTCCTCTCACAACCGATATGTCTGGAAAAGAATCCACTTCGTTCCGAATCCATGAAGATACATCTTCAATATGCGAAGCATCAAAATGCTGTATTGCACGAAACATCTTGGGGAGTGCAACAGGAGATAAAATCTCATCATAAATTGAAGTCATATAGTCCTCTTCTCTACTTGGCTTCTAGCAGTCTAGCATGCTACTGAAAAAAAGCAATACTTTTTTCGCTTTTTTATCAAAAGTCGCTTGCTGGGTTGCAATCACCGCATGGTCGAGGCGGTAGACTCCGTCAGCGCACTTGACCATCTCGATCTTCTCCAGCTCCTTGAGCACAATCGCCACGATCATGATGTTTAATTTCTTTCCCTGCTTGAGCATTTTGTACTTGAAGAACGTATAAATCCTGTTCCTGACGAGGAGAGCCATGAAGTAAATTTTTGTTCTGGTATGAATTATCAAAAATAATCTGTAATGGTTTTCCAACAAATAGTCTGAATTGAAACTGCTAATCTGGAAAAAATTCAAACATCCTAGGCTTACAGTTCGTCCACGACATTCCAAAGTATCTCAAGATCAACGTCGGTTCCGAATCATTCCTGCTTGTAGAGTTTCATACAGAATTCCTTGACTTCAGGAGGCACCTCTTGAAATGTTGTGTCTGCTGTTACACAATATAAGGGCATTAGTTTTG